>DAOWJU010000190.1 GCA_030640215.1 Desulfuromonadales bacterium | reverse complement strand
GGGAATCAAGGTCGGTATTATTACCGGGCGTCAGTCGCAGGTTGTTGCACGCAGGGCGGCAGAGCTTGGTATTGAGCTGGTTTATCAAGGAGTCAAAGACAAGAGCTTGCCTTTTAACGAGATTTTGGAAAAACTCGCACTGACGGCAGAGGAAGTTGCTTATGTCGGCGACGATATCGTCGACCTTCCGGTTATGCGGAAAGTCGGTTTTGCCGCGACAGTGGCTGACGCTGTAGATGATGTGAAACCTTTTGCAGACATGATCTCTGAACGCCCGGGAGGGCGAGGAGCAGTCAGGGAAATCTGTGATTTTCTGCTCAAGAAGTCCGGCCGCTGGTCAGCTGTAACACGCCATTATTTTGAGGATTAACTCTCTATTCAATTCTCATGCCAACTTGCCATATAGCTCTTTACACTCAATATCTCAGGGTGCTATACTTACTTCCGTCAATGAGATACTTCAAGCCCCGCAATCTACTCCTCGTTCTGGCCCTGATTCTGACCCTGATTCTGCTGGCCGTTATTGCCTTGCGATATCGTACGGAGAGCCAATTGCAGTCTTTGGTGAAGGCTTTGCCGAAGGGGATTGATGTCTCGCTTCAGGATATCGACTATACTCATCTTGAAGAAGGCCGAGCTCGTTGGCGTTTAGTCGCTCAAGAGGTCGAACGCCAGTCTGAGTCAGGGGTGCTGGGACTTGTTGCTCCTCAGCTCAGCTTCTATGATGAGCAAGGTGAAGTGAAAGGTTCTTTAAAAGCTGGTAAGGGTGATGTCAGTGATGATTATCAGCAAGTCAGATTGCGTGGCGATGTTGTTCTGGAAAATTCTGCTGGATATTCGCTGTATACTGAGTCGATTGATTACGACCATACAACGCAGATGGCAACAACAGATGCCCATGTTCGTATGGTCGCAGACGGTGTGCACCTGGAAGGCACGGGGTTGGTGTTTTATTTGAAACAGGATCGTTTGCAACTGAAAGCAGATGTTAAAGGGTCCCTAGACTCCAAGCAGATGGAATGACACATCCTATGATGAAATTTACTTCTCTCTCTATCTTGTTATTACTTTTACCGCTATCAGCGTTTGCAGAACTCGAAATGCCGAAGCAAGATCGTGGTCCGATTGAGGTCTCCTCAGATCGTCTTGAAGCCGATGACCAGGCGCAAACCCTTGTTTTCTCTGGAAATGCAGTCGCTACTCAGGATGACGTCACGATTCACGGTGATCGCCTTACGGTAAAGTATACAGGCGAGAAGCGTGAAATTGAGAGAATTATTGCCGAGGGCTCGGTACGTATCACTCAGGGGAAGCGAATTGCAACCAGTGACAAAGCGATTCTCTATCATATTGAGGAACGAATTGTTTTGACTGGCTCACCGAAAGTCCGCGACGGTGATGATTTTATTCAGGGTCAAGAGATTACGATCTATCTGAATGATCAACGCAGTGTCGTCACTGGTGGTGCCGGTGGTCGGGTCAATGCTGTTTTTAACCCGCAGAAGGAGAAGAAGCCTTGAACCATCTTCTGACTGCACGCGGTTTGTCGAAGAGCTATAAACAGCGCCAGGTGGTCTCTTCCGTTGATCTGGAGCTCAAATCAGGCGAAGTGGTTGGCCTGCTCGGCCCGAATGGTGCTGGCAAGACCACCTCCTTTTATATGGTGGTGGGCCTGGTCAGACCAGACCAGGGCGAAGTATTTCTCGACGACGAAAATTTAACCCAGCTGCCTATGCACCAGAGAGCCAGAATGGGGATTTCGTACCTTCCTCAGGAGGCTTCGGTTTTTCGCAAGTTAACCGTTGAACAAAATCTTCTGGCGATTCTGGAAACGGTGGAAAAATCCAAAAAAGTGCAGCAGCAGCGCAAAGATCAGTTACTCGAAGATTTTCGTTTGATGCATGTTGCAAAATCTTACGGCTATGCTCTTTCCGGGGGCGAAAGACGCCGTGTGGAGATTGCCAGGGCTCTGGTGCTTGACCCAAAATTTATCTTGCTTGATGAACCTTTTGCGGGAATTGATCCGATTGCGGTTCTTGATATTCAGGAGATTATCAATGACTTGAAAAAACGCCGTATTGGTGTGTTGATTTCCGATCATAACGTCCGTGAAACTCTGGGTGCGTGCGACCGAGCCTATATCTTGAATGAAGGTTGTATCCTGGAGCATGGGGCTCCGGAAGAGATAGCCCAAAGCGCAAAGGCTCGAGCGATCTATCTGGGCGAAAAATTCCGGCTTTAGGTCTCTGTCAAAACGGACAGAGTCGTAGACGCTGAAGTTCATTGAAGAGAGTGTGGTTTTTGTCAGTTGCAAAGAATTGATCTTTTGAGACGGTTTTCCTTTATGATGGTGATATGGCTTTAGAAATAAGACAACAACTTAAGCTCAGCCAACAGCTGGTAATGACGCCTCAATTACAGCAGGCGATCAAACTCTTGCAGCTTTCGCGTATGGAGTTGATGGATGTTGTGCGCGAAGAGCTCGAGGAAAACCCTATCCTGGAAGAAGGACAGGATTCCCCTGAAGAGAAAGCCGCGAATGAAGAAGAGCTGGCGGCTGAAGCAGCCGAAGAACAAGCTCAGGAGACCAGCAAAGAAGACGATCGCAGTGGCATGGAGGATATTGACTGGAAAACCTATCTGGAAAGCTACAGCCTGGGTGGTACCACTGCGGACAGCTATGAGGATGATGAAGATCGGCCTTCCTACGAAAACCTGTTAACCAGAAAACCTTCTTTGTCTGACCATCTTTTGTGGCAGCTGAATCTCTCACGGCTGGAAAGTCAGGAAAGAGCTATTGCCTGTGAAATTATTGGCAACGTGGATGATAATGGCTACCTGCATGTTTCTGTCCAAGAACTCGCCGCACAGGCTGGTTGTGATTGTGAATATGTTGAGAGAATTCTCGCGGCGGTTCAGAATTTCGATCCTCCCGGTGTTGCCAGTCGCAATCTTCAGGAGTGCCTTCTTAAGCAACTTGAACAGTTGGAGATGTCAGAGGACATTACTGCCGTTATTCTGAGAGATCACCTTGACGAGTTGGAAAATCGTCGTTATCAGGTGATTGCCAGAAGTCTCCAGGTTTCCTTGGATGAAATCTTCTCTGCTGCCAAATTCATCAGTAGTCTGGATCCTCGCCCTGGCAGTCAATATGGTCAGGAAGATGTCCATTACATTATCCCCGATATCTTTGTGCACAAAGTCAGTGACGAGTACATCGTTGTCCTCAATGACGAGGGTTTGCCCAATTTACGGATCAACTCCTTTTATCGTAGTGCTCTGTCCGGCGCTGCACAGGTTGATAAAAAAGCCGGTGAGTATATTCAGGAAAAACTACGTGGTGCTCTTTGGTTGATCAAGAGTATTCATCAGCGTCAACGGACGATTTATCGTGTCACCAAGAGCATTGTTAAATTTCAACGGGACTTTTTTGACCGGGGAGTTGCCCATCTCAAGCCTCTGGTTCTGCGTGATGTTGCAGAAGATATTGAGATGCACGAATCTACTGTCAGCCGTGTGACGACTAATAAATATGTTCAGACACCACAGGGCCTTTTTGAACTGAAATACTTCTTTAATAGTGGTATCAACACAACCGAGGGAGACTCAATAGCTTCGGAAAGCGTGAAAAGCAAGATCAAGGAAATAATTTCTGTTGAGAACAGTCGTAAGCCATTTTCAGATCAGAAAATTGTTGAAATCCTGCACGACCAGGGCATTGATATTGCCAGACGGACTGTGACCAAGTATCGGGAGATGTTAGGCGTCGGTTCTTCTACTCAACGCAAGCGTTTGTTTTAGTCGCGCCCCTTTTGTTTCGTTGTGGCATGTTTGTTTTAGTCATGTCATGGTGTTATGAAAACTAACAGGTATAATTGTAGCAACTCGTTCATTTTTATAAACATCTACTGAGGAGGTGCAAAAATTATGCGGATTAATGTGACCTTTCGGCATATGGAAACCAGTGAACCTGTACGTAATTATGTTGAAGAGAAACTACCAAAGGTCAAAAAATATATTGAGGAGCCCGTTGAAGCACAGGTGGTTCTCTCTGTAGAGAAGAAAATCCGTCACAAAGCTGAAGCTACTCTGGCTGCCAAGGGAATTATCATCAAGGCATCGGAAGAGACGTCAGATATGTATGCCGCGATTGACGGTATGCTGGATAAACTTGATCGACAATTGAAGCGCTACAAAGATAAGATTAAAAAACACAAGCCACTGAGTGGCCGTGAACGGCGTGTCGAAAAAACGGTTTACACTGCTGAGAGTATTGATGAGGCTCATGCAGAGCCAAGTATTATCAAAACAGACAGTTTCCAGGTAAAGCCGATGTCAGTGGATGAGGCCGTCATGCAGATGGATCTTCTGGAAAAGGAGTTTCTGGTTTTCACAGATGACTCATCCGAAGAGATTAATGTGGTTTATCGTCGCAAGGACGGCAATTATGGCTTGATTGTACCCCGGTCCTAAGGCTATCTTTTACGGCAGACGGTCAATGTGACCGTCTGCCGTTGTTTTACTAACTTCCAGACAGTAACTAGGTTAATCGTGAAATGAAGATTTCGGAGTTGCTTGATCCTGCGGCGATCGTCGCAGAGTTGAATGGTACGGGAAAAAAAGAAGTTCTCGCTGAGCTGACAGATGCTCTGTTGAAAGCTGATTCGAGCCTGGTCCGGGACGATGTCCTGAAAGTTCTTATGGAGCGGGAGCGACTCGGATCCACTGGCATCGGCGATGGAGTCGCGATTCCTCACGGCAAATTGAAAGATATTGATCGTCTCCTGATCTCTTTTGGTTTGAGCCGTCAGGGTGTTGATTTTGATTCCATGGACAGCAAACCAGCTCACCTTTTTTTCCTCCTGGTTGCGCCAGAGGAGTCCGTCGGTGTCCATCTGAAGACCCTGGCTCGAATTTCCAAACTGCTGAAAAGTACGGCAGTGCGCGAGCGTCTGCAGTCAGCAGTAGATAGCGCAGAAATTCATCGCATTATTTCTGAAGAGGAAGAACAATTATAAACGGTTGAATTGATGCCCCGTCTGAGTATCTCTGAATTATTGTCCGAGACGGAGGCCGGGCTCGACCTGGAGCTTTTGGCCGGCGAGCGTGGCCTGAGCCGTTTTGTTCAAGTCCCAAGAATTCAAAAGCCTGGTCTGGCGCTGGCCGGTTATACCAAGAATCTCCATCCTGATCGCATCCAGGTCCTGGGTGCTACCGAACTCAGCTATCTCTCAGAATTGTATCAGAAAGCCCCGATCAAGGCTGAAGAGCATGTCTCTCGGCTTTGCGCGCTTGATATCTGTTGCTTTATCATCACCAAAAACCTGGATCCACCCGAAAACCTTTTACGTGAAGTGGAAAGCCACAATATTCCCCTGTTACGTAGTCATCATCAAAGTTCAACCTTCATCTCCCTTTTGACCCAATATCTGGAAGAGCGTTTGCTTGCCCAGACCAATGTGCACGGCGTGCTTGTTGATGTGCTTGGTGTCGGCGTCCTCTTACTCGGTAAGAGCGGTATCGGCAAGAGTGAATGTGCTCTTGATCTGGTCATCCGTGGACACCGTCTGGTGGCTGATGATGTGATTAAAGTTCGCCTGAAGCTGCCCGCTGTGCTCTTCGGCGAAGGCAGTGACCTGTTGCATTACCACATGGAAATTCGTGGCCTTGGCATCATCAATATCAAGCATTTGTTTGGTGTCGCTGCAATTCGTGAACGCAAGAAAATCGATCTGGTTATAGAGCTTGTGGAATGGCAGGATGGCAATGAATACGACCGCCTTGGGCTTGAAGAGAACAGTTATGAACTGCTTGGAGTCAAATTGCCACTGCAAACGATTCCTGTTCGTCAGGGCCGAAATATCACGACCATTGTTGAAGTCGCAGCTCGTAACCAACTGCTCAAGGAAATGGGTTATCACAGTGCGGTAGAGTTTGAGGAGAGGCTGGAGCAGAGGATGGCTGAAACCGCACGAATCCATGCACAGTCTATCATTGGAGATAACCTGGAATGAAACGACAACTGGTTGTTATCACCGGGCTGTCTGGCTCCGGCAAGAGTACTGGAGCTCGCGCTCTTGAAGATGCCGGTTTTTTTGTAATTGACAATCTTCCCCTGGTTATGCTTCCTGATTTTCTCTCTTTAACCGGTCATGAATATGCGAAGGTGGCCACGGTCGTTGATGCCAGAAGTGGTGACTTCTTAGGTGATTGCCATGATGTTCTGCGGCGTATCAGGGAGGATGGGCTTGAAGTTGATGTCCTTTTCTTTGATGCCTCGGATCAAGACTTGGTAAAGCGTTTTTCGGAGACTCGCCGTCGTCACCCTCTGGTGCAGAAAGAGGGGATTCTTGCTGCCATTGGTCGTGAACGTGAGATCATGTCAGAGTTGCGCAGGCTGGCAACCATCATCCTGGATTCTTCCGGACTGACTGTTCACCAGCTTCGCCAGAAAGTTCTGGCCTCTGTGCTGGGGTCGGAAGATCATGAAGGACAGCTGCAGGTGCAGGTGCAGTCTTTCGGCTTTAGAAATGGACTGCCTTTGGGCGCAGACCTCGTCTTCGATATACGCTTTCTCGATAACCCGCATTTCGTTGAAGAGTTACGGCCCAAAACTGGATTGGACCCGGCGGTCAGTGACTTCGTGCTGAGCCAGACTGACTATCAAGCTTTTCTTGGCAAGCTGAAAGAACTGCTTTTTTTCCTCTTGCCACGTTATTCTCAGGAAGGGAAAACCAGCCTGACAATCGGCATCGGTTGTACTGGTGGGCGTCACCGTAGTGTCGCTGTTGCAGAGGACCTTGGACCGTACTTGCTCGGCACCGGAAGTGTTGTGCAAGTGAATCACAGAGATATCAGTAAGGATTAATATTATGGTCGGTTTGGTCATTGCGACTCATGGCAATCTCGGCGCAGAGTTATTGGCGTCAGCGCAGATGATTATCGGTCCCGTTCGAAATGCCAGAGCTGTCAGCATTAACCAGGACAGTTCGATGGAAGACGTTCGTGATGCCATTATGGCGGCTATTGCAGAGGTCGGAACAGATGATAACGGTGCCATAATTGCCACGGATATGTTCGGAGGTACTCCAGCCAATGTCAGTATGACTTTTCTGGAACCACAGGTAGTGGAAGTTCTGACTGGTGTCAATTTGCCTATGCTGCTTAAGTTTTTCAATAGTCAGGAAAATCTTGGTTTGGACGAGTTGGCAGGAATCCTCAAGTCGTACGGTCAACAGAGCATCGCTTTAGCTAGTGAATATTTGCAGCGATAGGAGTCTTTCTGGCAGACTCTTCGCAGTTGTTGCCCAGTACGACCCCCTCGTAGGAGTCCTTTGTAATGAGTATTGTTCTGGCGCGTATTGACAGCCGCCTCGTGCATGGTCAGGTTCTTGAAGCCTGGGTCCCCTTCGTCAATGCCGATTGTATTGTGGTTGCTAACGACGAAGTCGCGGGAACGTCTTTTCAATGTATGGTTATGCAAGCGGCCATACCAAGTTCAATCAAGTTGATTATAGGCACGTTAGAAGAAACAGCCAGTATCCTCCGTTCTGCTGACTTGCTCAAGAAACGGGTCCTGTTGCTTTTTACCAGCTCCGAGGATGCCCTGAAGGTTTGCCAACTCGGTGTTTCTTACCCAAAGCTTAATCTCGGTAATATGCATTCGAGTGCAGGTAAGGATCGTTACACTTGTACGATAGCTCTGGACCAGCATGACATTGATATGTTGAAGCAGGTCGAGGGCCAGGGAGTCACCATCGTTTCTCAATGTGTCCCCGCAGATCGAGAGCAAAACTGGCATAAACTGATTCGTTCTGGAGGTCGTTAAATGGCCGTAGGCGACTACCTGTTGGCTGGCCTGGTGGCCATGCTGACAGGTTTGGATCGGGTTGCTCTGATTCAGATTATGATTTCTCGACCGTTGGTTGCCGCGCCCCTGACAGGATGGGTCCTTGGTAATCCACTGGTTGGTATGGAGGTCGGCATGTTGCTCGAGCTGCTCTGGCTCGGCAGGTTGCCGGTTGGGGCCGCGATTCCTCCTGATGATACACAGGTTGCCGTGGGTGCGACTGTCTTGGCTTTGAGTGTGGGGCACTTGCTCGACTTGCACGGCATGCCGATGGTGATCCTGTCTGTGTTGATTGCGATCCCTTTGGGCAAGTTTGGACAGGTTTTTGATCGTCTGGCGCGTCATACCAATGACCGTCTTGCTCTCTCCGGTCATGATGCTCTTATGGCAGGGAACACTACTGGCTTGGAACGCTATCATCTTTTCGGCCTGGCCAGTTTTGCCCTGGCAAGTCTGGCCACAGCGGTCATTATTGTTCTGATCGGTAGCTTTGTCCTCTACTCTGTTGCTCCTCTGCTGATCGGAGCGGTACGCGAAACTGGCCTGAGCCTGCAGTACAGCCTTATTCTGGTGGGGGCGGCGTCACTGCTTGGAACGATTAATGTCAACCGCAGTGCTTCCCTGTTCTGTGCGGCGTTTACCGGGACTATGCTGGTTCTTTGGATGAGATGACACTATGAAAGAGATACGCCTTTCCTGGCTGACATTTTTACGCATCTATCTTCGGTCGTTTCTACTGCAGGCCAGTTGGAACTTCGAGAAGTTACAAAACCTTGGTTTTTTCTATTTAATGTTGCCAGGATTGCGTAGCATCTATGGAGATGAAATCCCAGCCGATGTACGTCAGCGACATTGTGCCTATTTCAACACTCACCCTTATTTTGCGCCGTTGGTTGCAGGAACTACTTTACGTTTGGAAACGCTTAGCCTTGCCGGTGAAGAACCTGCCGTCGACTCTGAAACATATAAAAAAATGGTTATGGCGCCCCTTGCTGCGATGGGTGATGCCCTCTTTTGGGGAGGTGTCCGCCCACTGGCTGCTCTGGTTGGTCTACTGATGGCGAGTCAGGGTTCTCTCTGGGCTCCGGTGGTTTTTCTGGTGCTCTTTAATTTGCCCCATCTGCTATTTCGTGGCATTGGCCTCATTCTTGGTTATGCTCAGGAGTTGAAGGCCATTGAAACATTACAGAAATGCCGCCTGCCTGACCTGGCGATCAGGCTCAAAGAATCAACAACGATACTGATCGGTGTGCTCTGTGCGTATCTCTCATTTAAAGGATGTGAACATCAAGAGCTTTCTGCTGCCTGGGGTTTTGTGCAGTTGCCAATTGTTCTACTTTTTGCCTGGTTGGCTCATAAAGGTGTGACCAGCCTGTTTCTTGTTTTATTAACAACGTCCAGCCTGTTGTTGCTGGCGTTGCTGTTTTGATAGAGGGGATGAGATGACGACAGAAAACTCTGAATTCAAGATTATTAACCGTTTGGGATTGCATGCCCGGGCTGCTGCTCAACTGGTCCAGACCGCCAACCGGTTTTATGCTGATGTGACAATCGAAAAAGACGGTAATGAAGTAAACGGCAAGAGTATTATGGGGCTGTTGATGTTAGCGGCACCCCAGGGGTCAATAATCGCTGTGACGGTGTCTGGTGAAGACGCTGAAGAGGCAATGAAGGTAATCGGGACTTTGATAAATGATGGCTTCGGTGAAGATTAATATAGCTGAAGATACCATGCTTGTCGGTATCGCTGCAGCACCCGGGGTTGCGATTTCCAGGAGTCACCTGGTTAATCGTGACCGGATGACTGTCGTTGAACGTCGTCTCTCGCCGGATGAGGTAGATCTGGAGATTGCAGCGTTTAAGGATGCCGTCGAAAGATCTAAAGTCCAGTTGCTTGAAGTCAAAGACCAGGCAGATAGCAAGGAATTGACTGAACACCTCTATATTATCGATACCCATCTGCTGATTCTTGATGACGAGATGCTGATCGGCGAAACCGTTGGCCTGATTCGAGAGGAACTGATCAATGCCGAGGGCGCCCTGAATCGGGTCTTGAGTAAATTGCGTCGGGTGTTCGACAAGATCAGTGATGAGTATCTGCGTGAACGGCGTTCGGATATCGACTCGATCGGTGACCGGATAATGCGTAACCTGCTTGGTGAAACACGTGAATCTCTGGCAGATATAAATGAACAGGTCGTTATTGTCGCCCATGACCTCTCACCTGCCGATACTGTACAGATTGACAGGACCAAAGTCGTTGGATTTGTGACCAATATTGGCGGACGCACCTCGCACACTGCGATCCTTGCCCGTTCGCTTGGCATCCCTGCTGTGGTCGGGTTGGAGACCGTGACCTCACTGGTGCCCGACGGTACGCCAATGATTATCGATGGTACTATCGGCACGGTCATCCTCAAACCCTCAGCTGAGACCTTTCGTGACTATCTGGAGAAGAAACAGCACTACGACTACCTGGAGTCTGAACTCGTCAAGTTCCGCAGTTTACCGGCGGAAACCAGGGATGGCTACTCCTTGGCCCTGCGCAGCAATGTTGATTTTGTTGAAGAGATAGCGGCGGCACGTGAACAAGGGGCCCAAGGTATCGGTCTGTTCCGTACCGAGTTCCTCTTTATGTCGGGCGAGGGGCCTCCCTCCGAGGATGAGCAGTTTGATATTTATCGTGCGGCGGTGGAACAGATGGCACCTTTTCCGGTGACCATCAGAACCCTCGATGTCGGTGGTGATAAATTTGTCCCACAGTTTAATCTCGCCGATGAGGTCAACCCGGCTATGGGACTGCGCGCCATACGTTTTTCACTTAAAGAAGTCAACCTGTTCAAAACCCAGCTGCGAGCAATTCTCCGGGCTGCTGCGTTCGGCTCTATACGTATTATGTTTCCGATGATTTCGGGGGTTGCTGAAGTGCGTGATTGTAAACAGTTTCTTGAAAGAGAACGTCAAGAACTGCTTTCGGCAGGCATCACTTGTGGTGAAAATGTTGAAGTCGGCATCATGATTGAAACTCCAGCAGCAGTTTTGATTGCTGATTTGCTGGCGAAGGAAGTTGATTTTTTCTCAGTTGGAACGAATGACCTGATCCAGTATTGTCTGGCGATTGACCGTGGCAACGAGCATGTCGCTTATCTCTATGAGCCGATGCACCCGGCTGTTTTGCAGGCGCTGCTGCTGATTTGCCAGGCAGCAAAAAACGCCAACATCGAAGTCGGCATGTGTGGAGAGATGGCCGGTGAAGATCTCTACTCGTTGGTCCTGATTGCTCTCGGTTTCAGTGAACTGTCTATGAATGCTGTCAATATCTCCCGGGTCAAGCGGGTTGTACGGCAGGTCGAACTCTCGGAGGTCAAACAGCTTCTTGGCCAGCTTATGACTCTGGCAACGGCCGAAGAGGTTGCTGCTGCACTGGAAAAGGAAATGTACCAGCGTTATCCTCAAGTTTTTTCTCAAGCACACTTCTAGTTGCTGTTAATGTGCTTGTCACTGCTTTTACCTCTGTGGCCCCCTGCGTACCACCGTTAAGCGCTTGACAGTGTTGATGAAAAAGATTAACGTTCCGTCTCTTAATAAAGCCTTTTAAGGAGTATGACTTATGGCTATGACAGATTTTCTCTTTACCTCTGAATCGGTTTCCGAGGGGCATCCAGACAAGGTCGCCGACCAGATTTCCGATGCTATCCTCGATGCAATCATTGCCCAGGATCCCAAGGCAAGAGTTGCCTGCGAGACCCTCGTTACAACTGGAATGGCAATGATCGCAGGTGAGATCACCACAAGTGCCTATGTTGATATGCCGGTTATCGTTCGTCAAACCCTCAAGGAGATCGGCTACGATGATTCCGCCATGGGCTTTGATTATGAAACCTGTGCAGTCTTGACATCTATTGATCGTCAGTCTCCCGATATTTCACAGGGTGTCTCTGAAGGTGAGGGGCTCTTTATCGAACAGGGCGCTGGTGATCAGGGACTGATGTTCGGCTATGCCTGCAATGAAACCCCAGAGCTGATGCCGATGCCGATCACCTTTGCGCATAAGTTGACCAAGCGCCTTGCCGATGTGCGAAAAAGTGGGCTGCTCAATTTCTTGCGACCAGACGGCAAGTCGCAGGTTTCGATTCAGTACATCAACGATAAGCCAATCCGGGTTGATACGGTTGTTCTCTCTTCGCAGCATGCACCGGATGTGTCTTATGAAAATCTCAAGGAAGCGATTATCGAGGAAGTTGTCCGTAAAGTGATTCCTGAGAATCTTCTCGATGAGAATACCAAGTACTTCATCAATCCGACTGGCCGTTTTGTGGTTGGTGGCCCGATGGGTGATTGTGGTTTGACTGGTCGTAAAATCATCGTAGATACCTACGGCGGTCAGGGCTCCCACGGTGGCGGAGCTTTCTCCGGCAAGGACCCTTCCAAGGTTGACCGCAGCGCCTCCTATATGGCGCGTTATGTTGCCAAGAATATTGTCGCTTCAGGTCTCGCAGATAAGTGTGAGGTTCAGCTGGCTTACGCAATTGGTGTTGCCGAGCCGGTTTCTGTTATGATTAATACCTTCGGTACAGGCAAGATTCCGTCCAACAAAATTGCCCTGGTTGTGCGTGACGAATTTGACATGCGTCCTCGTGCTATCGTGGAAACTCTTGATCTGTTGCGTCCGATTTATCTGAAGACAGCTGCGTATGGACATTTCGGCCGTGAGCTCCCTGAGTTTACCTGGGAACGCACTGATCGTATCGAATCTTTGCAAAAACGCGCTGGTATCTGATCGTTTATATCGGTTGACCTCTGAATCGAATGGGCGGATCGTTTTTGCGATCCGTCCGTTTGCGTTTACGCATGTTGACAAGAGCAGCCTGTCGGACAATCAATGAGCTGGCTGCAAATTCGCCTGTTTGGTCCATATTTCAGCTCCTTTTCGACCAATAGCTACGGCTATTACTCTCAAATGAGCCAAAATCTGGTCTCAAACATCCAAATTTTCGCTTCAGCCCTGATAGTCCGACGGGCTGCTAGGTCCGTCGATTATGTCGAAACCTGAACTTTCCATAATTATCCCCACTCTCAACGAGTCCGAGGCTTTACCGCTGTTGCTTGATGACCTTACTCGTCAACAGGGGATCTCTTTTGAGGTTATCATTGCTGATGGTGGCTCTGTCGACACAACCTGCCAACTTGCCAATGATTGGTTTCTATCCGGACAACTATCGGGGCGTTGCAATATTGGTCCGAGTGGACGAGGACAGCAATTGAATGCCGGTGTCCTGGTCACACAGTCAGACTGGTTGTTCTTTCTGCATGCGGATAGTCGCCTTGATGATGTCAGTCAGCTTCGAAATGCGCTTGGTTTTATGCAGGCGTATCAGAAGAATCAAGCCTCTGATACTTCTGCTGGACGGTTCGCACTGCGGTTTGATTCGTCTGCCCCATGCCTTGGTTCATCTAATGGTGAAAAGAGCTTTGGGCTATTTTATTGCGAAGCCAAGGCCCGTCTCGACCGCTCTGGTTGTATTCATGGTGACCAAGGCATGCTGATGACGAAATCCTTCTTTCATGAAATTGGTCCGTTCCGTGAAGACTTGCCGGTTATGGAAGACACGTCCATCGCAGAAGCGATCCGTGCCGCTGGCCAATGGTTGCTTCTGCCGGGGGAGATCGTAACTTCTGCCCGGCGTTTTCAGGTGGAAGGGCTAAAGTCTCGGCAAACACTCAATGCTTTAATGATGAATTTCTTGTCAATCGGCTGGTTTGATTTTTTTGCTAAGGCGCCCGAAATCTATCGTCAGCAGGATCGAACTCAACCACTTCAATTATCTCCCTTCTTTCATCTGATCAAAGATCTTCTTAGCGATATGCCATTGCGAAAGAGATGGGGGATCTGGTTGGCTACTGGAGGGTATGTACGCAGTCAGGCATGGCAGATCGGCTTTGCTCTGGACTGTCGCAAAGCGTATCGACAAGGTCTTGACCCGGGTCATCAGAACAAAGACTGGCTTAACTGGCTTGATCGTTGGTTTAATCCATTGACGAACCATTGTTTCGGTCGTACAGTGACAGCGTTGTTGGTCAGGGCATGGTTTGGCTGGCAACTCAGATGCAACGCTGAAACATACACAGACAGGAAGTAACAGAATAACAATGTAATCGCTCAATAAATCAATGTCAGGAATAAAAGGCCCGTCATCCCCGAATGGTTCTATCGGGGATCCATTGTTTTAAAGTCTGGATTCCCGATTTCACCCTCGGGAATGACAGTATTTTCATTGTATCAAGTAAGTTACATAATAAACTAAGGAGATTTTTTAGCTGACAGACAGCCAAGATTTTAAAGTGTTGGACTTGTCGCTGGCCATTTTGGGACGCAAGGAGATTGAGCTGGCAGAAATTGAGATGCCGGGGTTGATGGCGCTACGAGAAGAATACCGCGATGAGCTTCCTCTCAAAGGTGCCAGAGTCACTGGCTCTTTGCATATGACAATTCAGACCGCAGTGCTGATTGAAACCTTGCTTGATCTAGGTGCGGAGGTGCGTTGGGCTTCGTGTAATATTTTTTCGACCCAAGATCAGGCTGCAGCAGCTGTTGCTGTGGGCCGCGAAGGAACACCAGATGATCCCAAAGGTGTCCCGGTCTTTGCCTGGATGGGCGAGACACTCAATGAATACTGGTGGTGTACCGAGCAAGCATTGAACTGGCCAGATGGGCAGTTGCCGAATATGATTCTCGATGATGGCGGTGATGCAACCATGATGGTGCTCTACGGCGCTGAGTGGCAGAAGCAGGGTGTGCCTGCCTGCAATGCTGGCGATCCGGAAGATTGGCTCGAGCTTGTTGGTTGCCTCAAGAGTTCTATTGAGGGTAAAACAATTGACTGGGTTGCCATCTGTAGCTCGATCAAGGGTGTGACCGAGGAAACCACAACTGGTGTCCATCGTCTCTACCAGTTACAGAAAGATGGCAAGCTGCCTTTCCCGGCGATGAACGTCAACGACTCAGTCACCAAGAGTAAGTTCGACAATGTCTACGGTTGCCGACACAGCCTGGTCGACGGCATCATGCGGGCGACTGACGTTATGATCTCCGGCAAGGTCGCTGTGGTCTGCGGTTATGGTGATGTCGGTAAGGGCTGCTGTCAGTCGTTGCGTGGTCAGGGTGCCCGGGTGATTGTTACTGAAATAGATCCGATTTGTGCCTTGCAAGCGTTAATGGAAGGTTACGAAGTCAAGACTCTCGAAGATGTGGTCGCCGACGCTGATATTTTTGTCACCACTACCGGCAACAAAGACGTCATTCGTGTCGAGCACATGGCCCAGATGAAGCATAATGCCATTGTCGGCAATATCGGCCACTTCGATAATGAGATTGAGATGGCTCCCTTGGCAAATGTCGCCGGGATTAAAAAGATCAACATCAAGAATCCTCGTGAGCACGGCAATCAGGTTGATCAGTGGGTTTTCCCTGATGGTCATGCGGTGATCGTGCTGGCAGAAGGACGACTGCTCAACCTCGGTTGTGCTACCGGCCACCCTTCCTTTGTTATGTCGAACAGCTTTACCAACCAGGTGATGGCTCAAATAGAGCTTTTCTTGAGTCCAGACAACTACGAGAATGAGGTCTATGTCTTACCGAAGAGCCTTGATGAAAAGGTGGCGCGTCTACACTTGGGCAAGCTCGGTGCCAGGTTGACAACTCTTACTGCAGAGCAGGCCGACTACATCAGTTTACCGGTGGATGGGCCGTATAAACCAGATTCTTATCGATATTAAAAAATAGCTAAAATGCGAACAAAAAAGGGGACCAATATTATTTGGTCCCCTTTTTCTGTTTGCAGTTTGTCGGACAATCAATAAGCTGGCTACTAGATCGCTGGCTATTTCAGTCCTGGGCCCTCAGAAAGAACCAGCTGCCGATCAAAGCCATCAAGATGTTGGCTGCCCAGGCTGCGACCAGTGGCGGCAGGACAGCAATGGCACCAAAGACAGCAAAAACGGCGTAGAGGATAAAGTAGACGACAAAGATAGCCAGGCTGATGACAATGCCAAGAGAGAAGCTGGCATTGCGACCACGTTGCAGAGAAAAGGGGATACCGATCAGGACCATAATGATCGGGATGGCTGCTTTGGCAAATCGCACGTGTGCTTCCACCTGATATGCTTTTGGATCATATCCCTCGTTTTGCAACTTTTCTGTTAAGTTAACCAAGCTGTTGATAGTCAGGTCTTCCGGCCTGTCCAAGATCTTCAGCATCTCGGATGGTTGTCGTTTGAGGTCAATAAGAAACTTCGCTTGCTGATCAAAAGATGCAATGGCTCTGGTTTCAGGGATAAAGTCCCAAATGACAGCATTCTTGAGCTGCCACTGGCCATTCTTTATATGTTTTGCCTTTTCCGCCTGAATCCGTTTGACCGGCATAAAGTTGTCGTTGAATTCTACAATCGTAAGCCCAAGAATGACACCTTTTGCTGGGAAAGCATGATTAACGCTGACAATCCGATTGCCGTCGCGAATGTAAAGGTCTTTGCTCGTTGCTTCCTGTGAACTTCTCCCCTTGATTTCGGTGCGTTTAATATAATTTGATTCACGAGATGACCAGGGGACCAACCAGAGGTTTGCAATGATGACAATTAATGCAAGCAGCAGGCTGCCAAGAAAAAGCGGACGACTTATGCGGCTGAGGCTAACGCCGCCACAGAGCATGGCCGTCAACTGGCTTGACCTAGAAAAGCCGCCGATGGTTGCAAATGTGGCAAGTAGTACAGCCATTGGCAAGGTGTTGGTGATGATGACTGGTAACAGGTACAATGGATAGAGAAGGTAGTATTTTAACTCTGCATGATGCTCTATAAAGTCGTCGACGGTCTCTAAAAACTCAACCAGGCCGTAGAGCGACACCAGAACCATGAGAACCAGGGCCAGATTCCTGATAAAAGTATTCAGAATATAACGGTCAAGAGTCGACATTTTTACGAGCTCGTTTCTGCAGGTTGAGCAGGAGTTGGTCAATCCAGCTGACCAGAACGTTGGGCTTCTCCAGTGAAGACTGGCGGAGGAAGAAAACCCCCATTACTCCCAATAGGAGGTGCGCTGCCCAGAAGGTTAGCCAGGGTGATACCGATGCATCCTTGGTCAGAGTAAGAGCTGCAGACAGCATAAAATAGTAGCCGAGGAAAATAACCAGGCCCATGACAAAGCCACCACTGCGACCGGAACGGTGCGATTGCATGCTGAAGGGCAGGCCGAAGAGTACAAAAAGTAGTGGGGCCAGTGGCGAGACCAGTCTTAAATGGAGTTCGGCCTGCAGTTCCCTTGTCTTTGCAGGGTTTCCCCCGCTCGAAATGTCGTCCCAAAGTTTTCCGGTAGAGAGCTCTTTGGGTTTTAAGCGGCTTCGTTTTCTTGGCTCGCTCATAGCTGAGATCTCTGGCTGAATATCGTAATTGCGAAAATGAATCAGCTGGTAGTTGTCGACAGATTCGGTTTGTTGACGGTGGACCACACCATCTTGCAGGCGAATCGTTACCGTTTCCTCTTTGTCGTCGGTGAGAATGTTGCCACTGTCGGCAAAAACCCAGGAGGTTGACTCCGGTTTCTTCTCAACAATAAAGAGCCCGTGCATCTGATTCGTCTGCTTGTCTATTTCATTGGCGTAGAGCACCAGATCATTGAACTGGCTCATGAATACTCGTGGTTGCAGGCCAATGGCCACTTTCTGTCGCACAATTTCAAAGCTTTTGGTCGCAAAAGCACGGTAGCCCCAAGGTTTGACCCAGATATTGGTTGCACCGGTCAGCAAGGCAAAGATGACAGCCAGGGCAAAGACAGGAACGGAAATCCTCGCCAGGCCGAACCCTGCCGATTTAAGCGCGACAATCTCGCTGTCGGCAGACATGCGGCCCAAACCGATCATGATGCCCATGATAAAAGCAAGCGGTAGCGAGATAGAGAAAAAAGTTGGCATGAGGGTGGCTAGTAGAATCAGAATATCCACTAGTGAAACCCCCTCGTTGATGATTAAGCTGACAAGCTTAAAGGCTCGCCCCAACACCATGACCATAGTGAAGATCGCGAGGCAAAGGAGGGTCGGCGAGAGGATCTCTCTGATAATATAGCGATTAATTTGAGTCCCAGACATAATCCCGCATAATAGTACAGTCACAAAGGGGTTGTAAACGTTGTTTACACCGAAAAATACCTTGCGTTGAGCATGCCCACATGTTATACGGATGTGCTCTTCAATACACACGCCTTCTGACCCGGACCGGGTGCCTGACATGGTGTCAGGTCGGTTGCTGGGGATGATGAGGGCGGTGGAAAAAACCTAACAGTAAAAGGAGTTTGTACATGTCTCAGATCAGCATGAAGCAATTGTTAGAGGCCGGTGTTCATTTCGGTCACCAGACCCGTCGTTGGAATCCCAAGATGAAGCCTTATATCTTTGGTGCGCGCAACGGTATTTATATTATTGACCTGCAGAAAACAGTTCGGTACTTCAGAACTGCTTATAGCTTTATTCGCGACATTACCCAGAATGGTGACAAAATTCTTTTCGTAGGCACCAAGAAGCAGGCTCAGGATTCCATTATGGAAGAGGCTGTTCGGGCCGATCAGTACTATGTTAACAACCGCTGGCTGGGTGGTATGCTCACTAACTTTTCCACTATCAAACGCAGTATTGACCGCCTCAAGAAGATTGAGGTCATGTCGGAAGATGGTACTTACGATCTGCTGGTCAAGAAAGAAGTCCTGCAGCTTGATCGTGAAAAAGCCAAATTGGAAAAGAGTCTCGGCGGCATCAAGAACATGACTCGTCTGCCAGCAGCTGTCTTTATTGTTGACCCTAACAAGGAAGAAATCGCTGTTAAGGAAGCCCGCAAGCTTGGCATCCCGGTGGTTGCTGTTGTTGATACCAACTGTGACCCTGAGGGAATTGATTACATTATCCCCGGAAACGACGGTGCAATCCGTGCGCTTCGCCTCTTTTCTTCGAAAATGGCTGAAGCATGTCTTGAAGGTACTGCTGCTCGTCAGGAAAAACTGCGCAACGATGCAGAGGGTGCCGATCAGGAGGAAGAGGTTGCAGAGGTTAAGCCGGTTGTTGAAGAAGGCCCTGAAACGATTGTTGTTGAGAAGAAGGCTGCAAAGGCTCCTGTAGAAGCACCGGCAGAGAAAGTTGCAGAGAAACCTGCAGAGAAACCTGCAGAGAAACCTGCAGAGAAACCTGCAGAGAAACCTGCAGAGAAACCTGCAGAG
>DAOWJU010000218.1 GCA_030640215.1 Desulfuromonadales bacterium | reverse complement strand
CTGATGCTGATTGGCTGGAATGACAGAATGCCTCTGGCGGACCCAATGTGTGGCTCTGGCAGCTTTCTCCTGGAGGGGGCGCTGCTTGCCCGCCAGCAGGCGCCGGGACTCAACCGCTCCTTCGCCTTTATGAACTGGCCCGGATATCGTGAGGGGCTATGGAAACTGCTTTGCGGAGAAGCACAACGCGCAGAGGTCGATGTCACCCTGACAATCAGCGGGGCCGACGAAAACCCCAAGGCGGTTACTGCAGCAAATGAGAATTGCCAGCGCAGCGGAGTTGCTGACCAGATCGTGATTGATCAGCTGCCGGTCTCTGAGCAGCCGCGACACGAGGGTCAGGGGCTGGTTGTCTGCAACCCGCCTTATGGCAAACGCCTTGACCTGGGAGAAAAGCCTGAGCGCTATTACTCTGAGCTTGGCAAACAGTTGCAGCGAGCCTACCCAGGCTGGCGACTGGCAATGCTCTGCTCTAACCCGGCACTGGTGAAAGCGACCAATCTACCATTCAAACAGATCGCCACCCTTGATAACGGTGGATTGACAGTCGGGCTTTTTACGACAGACGAACAGTGAACTGACTGCCAGCAACAGGACCTCTTGCTAAACAGGTTGAGATTCTAAGCGGGGTTGAGATTCTAAACGAGGTGGCGATTCTTACTTGCACTGCATTGAAAAATCGTCTATAGTCCGCACTCTTCTCCCTCCGGGAGATTAATTATCCAAGAAAGCGAGGTGATTGCAGGTGGAGATCCATGTCGTCGACAACAATGTCGAAAAAGCCATCCGGGTTCTCAAGCGTAAGCTACAGCAGGAAGGTCTTTTCCGTGAAATGAAACAACGTAAATTCTACGAAAAGCCAAGTGTTAAGCGTAAGCGCAAAGAGAAAGAAGCCCAGAGACGCCTGCGTAAGAAAATGCGCTTGATGCGCAAAGACTAATCCTCGCGTTTAGTTCTTTATAGAAAAGAAAGGCCGGTTCCTGTTAAGGGAGCTGGCCTTTTTTGTTGGGGTCTAACATCGAACAAAACTACCAAAGTTTTAACGCAAAGCCGCAAAGATGCAAAGGAATAGCAGGGGCCTTGCCATCCTTGGCGTCCTTTGCGGCTTTGCGTTAAATGGGTTATAAAATCTCCGGAAACACAACCTTCCCTGCCGTACCTGCTGGCCCCAATCCGCCAACCGCCAGACGCTCAAGAAAATCCTCACGCGCAATATGACCAGCACCCATGCTGATCAAGTGCGGATTGGGTACCTGGCAGTCGAGCAGAGCAAAGCCTTCTCTCTGCAGATGACGCGCCAACTGTGCCAGGATAACCTTGGAGGCATTCGGCTGCGTATGGAACATTGACTCACCAAACATGAATTTACCGATGGCAATGCCATAGAGCCCACCGACCAGTTTATCACCAGCCCAGGCTTCCACAGAATGGGCAAATCCAAGCTCATAAAGTTTCTGATAAGCCGTCTGCATTTCAGCAATCAGCCAGGTTTCCTCACCTTGTTTAAGCCGGACACCTGCACAGGCCTCAACAACTTGCTCGAAAGCACGATTGCAGGTCAATTGAAACCGCTGCTGTTTGATCACTCTTTCCAGCCGACGTGATACATACACATTTTCAGGGATCAGGACACAGCGAGGGTCCGGCGACCACCACATGATCGGTTCCTCTTCACCGTACCAGGGGAAAATGCCGAGTTGGTAGGCCAGAATCAGTCGTTGCGGAGCGAGATCACCGCCGACGGCCAACAGGCCTTCTGCGGTGGCCCAACGTGGGTCAGGAAAAATCAGTTCATCGGTGAGACGAAAGACAGGCATCAGGAGAAGGTCGCGCGGAACGAGGGACGAGGAACGCGGAAGTCAAAAACTCTCATAACAAATCGCGTCCTGGGTTTCAGCTGTAGCTGAAATTGAGTTTTCCGGCCTTGCTGGCGATGCGGACTTGTCCACCACGGGAGAGCTTGCCGAACAGGATTTCATCAGCCAGCAGATTACCGATTTCACTCTCGATCAAGCGACCGAGAGGACGGGCGCCGAAGATCGGGTCGTAACCGCGGCGAGCCAGGTCACGCCGGGCACCAGCGGTCAGCTTCAAAGTAACTTTGCGCTCGTCCAGTGAACTTTGCAACTGGCGGATAAATTTGTCAACCACACGAGTCATGACCTCTTCATCGAGAGGGCTGAATGAGATAATCGCATCAAGGCGATTGCGGAATTCCGGAGAAAAGGTTTTCTCAACAGCCTGACGCGTTTCACCAGGCAGGCGATCGCCAAAGCCAATCGGTGAACTGCTCATCTCCCGTGCGCCAACATTGCTGGTCATAATCAGGACCACATTATGGAAATTAGCCTGACGACCGTTAT
>DAOWJU010000005.1 GCA_030640215.1 Desulfuromonadales bacterium | reverse complement strand
GAGAAGATGGACTTCCTTTTCGATCTGTAACGGGTCTTTATGTGGGATCTTGTCGGTCATTTATATCCAAGGTGACGCATGCTGCAACAAAACCGTAAGCCTTTAGAAACTTTCAATTAACTTTTTAAACATATTCAATCATTACGATAAAAGTCAAGTTTTCACCCTCATCTTTTGAACCACGACCTTATAGCAAAAAATTGGACAGCCGCCGTACGGGGACAGTCCCTAATATGATTTTCATGCCACGCGCCACAGAGATCTTAAGAGTTGAGTTTACCCCAGACCTTCTTAACCCCGGCAACAAAAGCACCATCAACAACCTCATCACTGTCCTCGCCATAATAACCACGGTAGTGCTTGTTACCGTAATAACTGTAGTTACCGTAGTACTTGAAGCCACGCCCTGACTTATCATTGAGAATAACTCCGGTGATTTTGGCATCGACTGATCTTAGCGATTCGACCATCTGCAGAGCGGCCTTTTCCGGAACCCGGCACGGTTCGATAACAATCAGGTTAATATCGGCCTTCGGTGCAAGGATCTGGGCATCGGTGACGGGCAATACCGGTGGTGCATCGAGAACCACGTAATCGTAGCGTTCACGAACCTGTTCGAGCAACTTGAACATACGGTTTGAGTCGAGGATCTCTGCGGGGTTTGGCGGAATAGTACCAGAGGGCAGGAAATCAAGCCGCGGATTAGTAAGATGACGCATGGCGTTTTTGTCATTGTCCATCAGCAGGTTGACCAGCCCCGGCTCATTCTTCATGCCAAACATCTCAAAAAGCTGCGGGCGACGCAGGTCGCAACCAATCAGTAAAACTTTGGCCCCGGTTTGCGACAAAATCACGGCGAGGTTGCCGGAGATCGTTGATTTTCCTTCGCCAGGCAAGGAACTGGTGACCATGATGATTTTGTTTTTCTTCTTGCCCGTAGCGTAGTTAAGGTTGGTACGCAGAGCGCGAAATGCTTCTACTACCGGTGTTTTAGGCGCCAGACTGGTCACCAGGCGTTTGCGCGGCAGCTTGGCATCTTCATCGGCAAAAGGAATACGGGGGATAATGCCAAAGACATTGAGCCCCAGTTTTTCTTTTATTTCCTCTGTGGTTTTAAGGGTCTGGTCCATGTAATCGAGCAAAAAGGCCAAGCCGACGCCAAGCATCAAGCCGAGAATGAAACCAAGAGCCAGGTTTTTCTTTTTGTTCGGCTTGATCGGAACTTTTGGTGTGACCGCCGGATCGATGATCTGTACGTTACTGATCGTGGACGCTTGGGCGATACGCGCTTCCTGCTGTTTCTGCAACAGAAAGGTATAGAGTTCAGCGTTGACCGTATTGACACGCATCCGCTTGGCCAGTTCCAGCTCGGCCTCGGGGATATCATCGAGCTGAGAGTCGAAGCTGACAATGGTTCTGGCCAGATCACGCTCAGCAAGGATCAGCCCCTGGCGCATCGTTTGATAAGTAGCAAGGAGAGCTTCGCGCACCCTCGTGATCTGCACCTGGACCTCAACCACAGCGGGGTGAGACTCGGTAAAATCGATCAACATGCCCTTCTTTTGTGCATCAAGATCGGCCAGTTTAGCTGCAGATTCGCTGATAGACGGCACATCCTCGATGGTCGGAACGGTGAGTGGTCCGCCACTACTGATCGCTTTCTTCAAGATAACAATAGCGGACTCGACGCGCTGCCGCTTGAGCTTCATATCGGCCTGACGCTGTTCAAGTCCCACCAGCTTCTGCACCAGAGAGTTGCCTTCCGGGCCCAGAGTGACCAGGCCGGTCTGCACCTTGTATTCCTGAAGCTGTTGTTCGGATTGGTCGAGGACGTTCTTGAGACTGTCTAACTGTTGAGAGATGAAGTCTACTGTCTTGCCTGCTTCTCTGGTCTTACCGGAGATATTCATCTCACGGTAGACCTCGGTGAGAATATTGACCACATCACGTTCATGGCCGGGATCGGTGCCTTGACTGGAGACGCGCAGGATATTACTGCCCTTGCCCATTTCGGCAACGTTCATTTTTTGAATAATCTGGGCCGTGATCGGCTCTAACGGCTGGCGCTCCATAATAAGCCGTTGACCAGCACCCCCTTGAATGATGGTGACCAACAGATCGATACTACCGATGCGCAGTGCTTCACCACTCTGCCCTTTGCCAATGGCTCGGCCCGCAAGATCTGACAGCAGATAATTCTGAGCATCGGTAAGAGTGAGCACCAGACCGGGCAACGGGTCGCTGACAGAAAATTCTCCAATCGACAGATTAAGACCTTCGCTGGTCTCAACAATCTGCCATTCCAGATTCATCCGTTTGGCAACTTTTTCAGCCACTGAACGCGAGCGTAACACCTCGATTTCAGTAGAGAGTGCGTTCTCTTCCTCCATGCCAAGCTCTTTGAGCATGCCGCCCTGCTTAGCCTTGTGGACTTCGAGCGTCGCGTAGGCTTCGAAAACCGGCTCGGTCAGGAACGTCTTGACTGTTACCCCGATAAAAACCAGAAGGAAGACAAGCAGTACGATTTTCCAGCGGCGCAGGACGACGTTGATATAGTCGGTCAAGTGAGCTTCTTTTTCGAGGCCGATGGAATATTGGGGGTGTTTTTGGTCAGACATAAAATTCCGGGATGCGGGATGAATGACGAGGGACGCGAAAACCTTTAAACAGTTTTCGCGTCCAACAGTCTGTTAACCGCAGTGTTTATGAGTTGAAGATCAAGCTTGCATGTTAAAGATTAAAGGCAAAAAATTTAGAATAGAAGGTGCAAGTGGAAAGTCTTCTACCTGTTCGTCCCTCGTCACGTCTCTTTAATCAGCCCTAGGAGGTTGTCGGACTATACGGGCCGAAGCGAAAATTCGGAAGTTTGAGACCAGATTTTGGTTCGTTTGAGAGTAATAGCCATAGCTATTGGTCGAAAAGGAGCTGAAATATGGGCCAAACAGCCGGATTTGCAGCCGGGTCATGGATAGTCCGACAGCCTCCTAGTTGTTCTCAAGGTAATTAATCTGGACGAAGGGCTGCAGGATGCCACTAATGGCCTGCAGCGTCGGCAGAATCTCGTTGACCGCTTCGTTCCAGCTACCCATTGGTGTTTTTGGTACGTAGACAATATCGCCATCCATCAACGATATCGGCATCGCCGTACCGTTCATGATTTTACCCAGGTCGACCACCATCAACTGACCTTTGGTTGGCGAGAGAGAACGGATGATACGAATATGTTCGTGGTTGTAGGGTCTGTCCTTGTCAACACTGGCTTGAGTTAAAGCCTGAGCCAGGTTGAGCCGTCCATTAAACATTGGCACGATACCCGGGCTGGCAACAGCGCCAAAGACATAAACACGCAAATCGGAGTTGTCCGGCATATAAATAGTGTCACCAGAGCGCAGTTGAATATTCTGTGCCATATCATTTCTGTGCAACAATTCGTAGAGATCAACGGGTTGGATACGATCATTGCGAATCAGACGGGCCCCGCGCAAGTTTGCCTCTTCACTGAACCCGCCGCCAAGAGCCAGGCCGTGCAGCATTTCAGTGGGACGATCTAGGTAAAAAACGCCCGGATTGTTAAACTGACCAAGCAGATAAACAGGCTGAGACTTGAACTCAATAATTTCTACAGTGAGAACCGGAGTTTTGATAAAAGCTTTGAAAATTTCGACCAGTTTTTCCTGGAGCTGGGTTACTGAAAGACCCTCGACGACGACTCTGCCGACATGCGGCAAGAAGATACTGCCATCTGTATTGACGCGGAAACCGCCTTGATCATTAGATGATAAACTGACGCGGGCCGAGCGTTCGACCATACCGGGCACATAAACCGAGAGGACATCGCCCGGGCCGATAATATATTCGGTGATATCCTGTTCATCTTCTACAAGCGGTGCCAGCGAGACATTTTCAAGTTCAACAATGCCAGCACCTGGATCATTGATATCAAGCTTGGTGCCAGCAGGATAATCTTCGTATCGGGCACAGCCGGACAACAAAAAAAGCCCCATCAATACAATTAGAAACAGCATGCTTCTTTTCATTGAGATACTCCTGAGAATCGAAGTGGCGCACGGCGGGTAACGCGTGGCGCAAATACATATCTTTACTTCTGAATTAATTTTAAATTTTCAACACTTAACAAGATTACCTATAAACAATTAAGCATTATTATGTCAAATTAAAAAGAATGTTGCCTAATTAAACCTTTTGATAGTCTAAAATCAGAATACTGTAACAGACTCATCTCACAATCTTCTCAAAAAAGGAAGACCGCAACCCTGTTCTCACAGCGCCCAATAAACCAACCCGGCCTCTTCAAGCGCTGCACGATCGAGCTGCGCTTTGACATCGATGACGACACCACGGCCATTACCGTTGCAGCAAAGCCGTTTGTAATCGGCTGGCTCCAGCGCGGCGAAAGCCTTGTGGGAGACAGCGTAAATGACCGCATCGAAGGGCTCCTGCCCCGCGAGATCGATCAGTTCAATATCATATTCGAGCCGGGCAGCAGCAGGGTCCGCCATCGGGTCATGCACCAGGGGATTGACTCCGTAGCTGCGCAACTCATCGATAATATCGACAACTCGGGTATTGCGAATATCGGGGACATTCTCTTTAAAGGTCAGCCCAAGAACCAGTACTCGGCTGCCTTTGACCGGTTTATCGGCTTCGATCAATTTCTTGACCGTTGTTTCGGCGACAAACTTGCCCATACCGTCGTTGATACGCCGTCCGGAAAGAATCACCTGGGGATGGTAACCGATGCTTTCTGCCTTGTAGGTCAGATAGTAGGGGTCAATGCCGATGCAATGTCCACCGACCAGACCGGGAGTAAATTTGAGAAAATTCCACTTGGTGCCAGCGGCCTCAAGCACTTCGCGGGTGGAAATGCCCAAACGGTCAAAAATCAGGGCCAGTTCGTTCATCAGGGCAATATTGAGGTCGCGCTGGGTGTTTTCGATAACCTTGGCGGCTTCGGCAACCTTGATGGAGGAAGCCCGGTGCACTCCGGCAGTGACAACCATTTCATAGACTCTGGCAACCGTGTCGAGAGTTTCTGCATTCTGCCCACTGACGACCTTAATGATCTTGTCAATCGTGTGCACCTTGTCACCCGGATTGATGCGTTCGGGGGAATAGCCGACGGCGAAGTCACGACCACACTGCAGACCGGACTCGGCCTCCAGAATCGGCACGCAAAACTCCTCAGTAACACCAGGGTAAACGGTTGATTCGTAGACGACGACAGCGCCAGCCTTCAGATTGCGCCCAATGGTGGTAGAAGAGGCTCGCAACGGGGAAAGATCTGGACGTTTGTTTTCGCAGAGAGGTGTGGGGACGGTGACGATAATAAAGGATGCGTTTTTAAGAGAAGAGGCATCCGTGGTGTACTCTATGCGGGTCGATGCAAGGTCTGCGTTGGTTAGCTCGCCGGTGCTATCGTGCCCGTTTTTCAGTTCAGTTATTTTCGCTTTGCTGATATCGAAACCGATAACCGGTACCTGACGACCGAAAGCTGCCGCCAACGGCAAACCAACATAACCAAGACCGACTACGGCGATTTTTGCGTGACCCTGCTCTATCTCTGCAAATGAAACCATTTAATAGCCCCCAACTATTGATAAAATGACTGGGTAGCTTATACCAGAAAAGCGTTGCTGATGAAAGAGAAACAACTGACTGTGCCAGAGTGCAGGTTAAGACTATAAACTTAAGAAAAAAAGGCCCACCATCACTGGTGGGCCATAACATACATCTCATCAAAATGAGACATCACAAAAATGGGCTAGAAAGATTCCCGCATCCCTCCTTGAACATTGCATAACATTGCATCCCCCTCCATTGCCACCGACCCCCTCCAGTCGAGGCGTGGCATTGCCGCCTGAGCGGCATTGCATAACATATGCGGGAATCTTTCTTATCGGTATAGCTTTAAAACAACCTACCCTCCCATAAATAGCGACCATACATATCTCTGGCCGCAAAACAAAAGTTCACTCAATCTCAGGCTTGCTGACTAACGGCACACCTACTTGCAGTCAGAAGTCATAAGACCGTGACAGCAACATTTACATTCTCACGTGGTCGAAGAGAATATTTATAGTTTATTGGGGTATTGATGCCCCAGATCTGGGGCGTTATAGATATTTCCGGATTGCGTTAACGCAAGAATCTCACCAGCGGTAAAAAGCGTGATCTTCTTCATCCAGGAGCCCCCTCCATAAAATCAAATCAAATAAAAAAGCCGGGCTGCGAAGATTAGATAATCTTTCGGCAACCCGGCTGTCTTGTTGATTCAATAAGACCCGTGGCTTTCCGCCCCATTTTCACAAATGGTTTGGCATAATTTTCCCAGCGATTAAAATCGGCTGACTAACGGAGGCTAATCTAGTAGGTTCCATTTTTAGTGTCAAGTAAAAATTTAATCAACATGAATCATTCAACACGGCAGGCTGTCAGTTCCATTTGAACCGGTTTTGCCCACCAATTCTGATGTTGAGTAACAGGATAGGCTGTTCTGGGTCTGGAGAAACAATGTAGACGACCAGAAAATCTCTTGAACGCACGTTCAGCACGAACTCCCGCAGCGTAATTGTCTTACCGTTGAGAGTTCTCCTTCGTGCGGGTCCAATATCTCCAAATTCGGAGATATGAGCCAGCATCTTATGATATGCAACCCATAAGCTGTCAATAAAACGGACGGCACCAAGTTCAGCGTACTCATCAAGAAAAGTTTTTAAGTGTCGCTCAAAAAGTGTTGTTGCAATTACTTTTCTTGACATGCGTCGCGCTTCCTGGCCACAAGCGTTGCTCTTTGATGAGCATCTTCAAAAAGAGATTCAATTGATTCAGAAGAAACGTGAGCACCAGTAAGTTCGTACCCTTCCCAAGCTGTCAGCGCATCAGCCTCAAATTGTAAATCCGCCTCAGCCGCGTCAATTGCAGGCTTTCCTATAGCCTCAAGAACTGAAGCCATAGATCTCCCCAATTTTTGAGAAAGCCTTTCCAGGCCCTCTGCAAACGACTCATCAACTCTTAGGTTAAGCTGTTTAGACATAATTTTCACCTCTCAACTACCGCACATGCTAGCATGTGCTAGCATGTGCAATCAACACAAAAAGAACAATGCTACGCTGTTTCAGAGAACCGGGACCAATCAAGACCTACCTTTTCTCCTCAACATCTTTAAAACAATGTTATATTACTATCTGCGGGCCTGACAAGCCACAACCTTGCGACTCACACCATTTTGACAGGAGATAACCATGCCGATCTCTCCCCCGGTTGAAACTCTGCTGAATCAACCACCGATGCAATTGATGGACCTGTTCGGCCGCATGCGTTCACTTACAGATGAAGCGGGTTTCTCCGGCACCCTACCGATCGTATGGCAATGTTCGGATGAAAGCCAAAAAATCAAGAAAAGTCTGTTCGGCTACGTTTACGACTGCCCGGTCTTCAATCTTGGCAGAGTCGGCGCTCTGATCGATCCAACCCGCCTGATTCCGGCATCACACCACGGCCGTGACCTTGTCATCCTCGGCGGTAGCCACATCGGTGGCACCGAGGAGAACGGTATCGGCTATGTCGAGCGCATTCACGGCCAAGTTGTTCCCTGCTGCGGGATGATGCATCGCTTAATGACTCCCTACCTGACCCTCTACCAGCGCGCTGCGACCCTGATCACCATTTTCCGCGGGCCCGGAGGATTAAAGATAGAGATCCCCTACAAGTATCTGCTACGTAAAAGTACTGATGAACATGTCCACCCTCACCTGCATCTGAATATTGAGAGACTTGTAGATGGTGAACCGCTACGTGACGCCAGTCAGGGCAAGGTTTATCGTCTGAATCCCGAATTCGCCAAACATCACCAACACAGCCTGGCTAAGCTCAAGAAAACCCCGGTCTCGATCAGCCAGCTGCTCGATCCGTCGACTTTCTATTTTACCAAGCGCCTGAGCACAAAGAGTCACGATCCGGATTCACTGCTTGAGGGCACCGTATTCGACTTCATGCCGGACATCGTGACTTCAGCCTATCCGCATCGCCGCATCGCCGACATCAATACCTGGCGGCAATTTCACCGCTTGGCCGCATATCTGACCGACTCCTTCGACAGCGGCGAGCGCAACATCCTCGTCATCGCTGGTCAGACCATCGATCACACGATTAAGCGTAACAGTTTCATCCCACAGTTCGGTTTCTGGATGCAACAGGGGCGAGCGCTACAGGCCCGTTATTTCAATGCGCCGGAGCTCAATGAGCTCCTTCACAAACAGAAGGTGGTTAAGCCGAAAAAGACTTTTCTGGAGTATGCGGAGATTGATTAGTTCTCCACAAACTGAACCGCCGCCTCAGTCAAACTCTCCAGCCCTTCCCGGCTCCCAGCTTCCGTATAAACTCTTACAACTGGCTCCGTACCAGACTTGCGGAAAAGCGCCCAGGAGCCATCGTCCATGATCATTTTCACACCATCAGTTGTGATCAATTCCTTGACCGATTTTCCGGCCAATTGATCAGGCGGAGAAGCCAGTTTGGCATCGATTTTGTCCGCAAGTTCCATGGAAAGACGCAGGTTTTTACGCGACGTATGAAACTCACCAACACGGCTGTAAAGATCTGCCAGTAATTGACCAAGAGTCTTGCCTTCAACAGCCACCATTTCGGCGACCAGTAGACAGGCGAGCACACCATCTTTATCTGGCACATGGCCACGCAGGCTCAAACCTGCACTCTCTTCACCACCAATGACAATTTCATTGTCACGGATAAACTCACCAATATATTTAAAACCGACCGGTGTCTCGCGCACAGCATAACCGTGATGAGCGGCGACTGCGTCAATGAAGTGAGAGGTGGCAACCGAGCGCGCTGCATCGCCTGCCTCACCTTTTCTTCTGATCAGGTAATCGTAGAGCAGCGCAAGGATGTAATTGGGCTCGATGAAAGAACCGTCGGCATCAACAATACCGTAACGATCAGCATCACCATCGGTGGCCAGACCGAGTACGATCTGGTTGTCACCTTTAACCCGGTTGATCAGATCGTTAAGGTGCGCTGGTGACGGATCGGGTGGCATCTCACCGAAGTAAGGATCTCGTGTGCCATTGATCGTCTGCACCAGCAGACCGGCTTCAACCAGCAGGCTATCGACGTAATCACGGCCGGCCCCGTACATCGGGTCAAAAACCACGGTCATTCCGGACTTGCCGATGGCCTCAAGATCAACCTTTTTGCGCAAGTCTTCCAGATAATCTGGCATGGGATCAATCTCTTCAACCAAGCCAGCACGCACCGCTTGATCGAGAGGCATATCGCGATAGCAGACTTCGCCAAGCATCGCGTTAGCCAAGCGCTCAATCTCGGCAGTGACTTCAGGCAGCGCCGGGCCACCCCAGGCAGTTGAGAACTTAATCCCGTTATAATCGTAAGGGTTATGACTGGCGGTAAAATTGATCGCTCCAGCCGCACCGCGACGCATAATTTCATAGGCAATAACCGGTGTTGGTGTGTCATCTTTGCAGATAAAGACCGGTACCCCGGAGCCAGCAAGCACCCTGGCCGTCTCCCTGGCGAAGCGCTCGCCCATAAAGCGGCTGTCGTGGCCGATCACCAGACCTTGCCCGGCACATTTTTCTGCCCGCAAAAAGTCAGCAATGGCCTGGGTGACAATACGGACATTTTCCAAGGTAAAGTCTTCGGCGAGGATGCCGCGCCAACCTGAGGTTCCAAACTTTATCTGATTCATGCAATTCTCTCCTGATAATGATGATTTAAATATCGACCCGCAGGATGTGGTAAGAAACGAACTGTATCCTACAAGAGATTTTACCATAGAAAAATCTGATAACACGGTTAAGACATGCGCTTATCAGGAGTTTTCTGAATCGTCTTCATCCGACATGCTCGGAGCCGGGTAATTTTCGATATCAGCAACGTAAGGGCAATCTGCCGGGAGAAAACCTTCCTTGACATAGGCTGCTGTCAGACGAATGCAGCCGGGGCGTTTGCGGTCGCGGTCGGCATAGACACGGCACATCTTTGTTTCTGTATCAAGGAATTCGCAAGGTAGATCCGTGTAGTAAATCTTCCCTTCAAAATCTATTTTTTCATAGCAACATCGGCCGCATCTGCAGCAGATAGACTCCCAATCGTTTTGGTCTTTTTCTCTTATTTTCTTCATATCCACCCCGGCTTTCTTCATATCCGCAAGCTACCGAATTGAGGAAATGCGGTCAATGCATAAAACAAGCAGATTTTAGGGTTGACACACATCGGCAAAAGGGGGTAGAAATCTTGTTTCGGAAACCTGCAGCCCGTCGGACTATCAGGGCTGTAGCGAAAATTTGGATGTTTGAGACCAGATTTTAGCTCATTTGAGAGTAATAGCCGTAGCTATTGGTCGAAAAGGAGCTGAGATATGGGCCAAACAGGCGAATATGCAGCCAGCTCATTGATTGTCCGACAGGCTGCTAGATCAAGCTTGAATAAAGGAGTACCCAATGCAGTGTCAAACAGTTCTTCCCGGTACAGAATGTACTTTCTGGAGTAAAAAAGGTTGCATTGCCGAAGGCGGCAGCTGTCAGAACGTTATCGAAATGTGTGAAGGTTGTGGTCACATCGTAGAAGGCAGTATCGGCCCTGTTTGCGCCAAAGCTCCTACGCCAGTCAAAAAGTGGTCCGCCGGTCTTTGCAACTTCGCCACGCACCGCAAGGTGGAAGTCAAGATCGACGACGTTAAAGTCAACCCGATCAAAGCTTCGAAGCGCGCCGGTCGTTAACGACACCTTACTACATCGCGTTACATTATTCAGGCCGACAACCTTTTGGTTGCCGGCCTGTTTTTTGTGTAAATCAATTGACATCCGAAGCTGATGCGGTTCGCAAGCTCACCACATCCTACGGCTTGGTTACGGAACTCTCCTCAACGACATCCTCATCAATCAGTAGCGGCAGACTTACCCCCTCATCATCCCCACCTGCCACCCCATTCTCCTCATCTGGCATCAGCTCACTGAATTCGCGCAGAGTCGGCAGTGCGGAGAGGTCAGCCAATCCGAACAGTTCCAGAAATTCACGGGTGGTACCGTAAATCATCGGTTTACCAGGGACATCTTTCTTGCCAAGGATTCTTATCAGACGCTTCTCAAGCAAGGTTTTCAGTACGCTGCCAGAATCGACACCACGCAGATATTCCACTTCTGAGCGGGTCACCGGCTGACGGTAGGCGATGATGGCAAGACTTTCGAGCGCAGGACGGGAGAATTTGAAGGGTCTGTTGTGTCCCAGCTTCCTTAAAAAATCAGCGTACTCCGGACGCGTTCGGAGTTGATAGCCACCGGAAACTTCCTGCAGGAAGAATCCACGCGGGCGTTCGGCATAATCAACTTCCAGCGCTTCGATGGCAGCAAGAATCTCAGTTTGCTCCGTATCCAGAGCTTCGGCCATGCGCTCGGCCTTGATTGGACCATCGGCGGCAAAAATCAAAGCTTCTACCAGCTGAATGAGCTCAAGAGTATCCAAGGGAATCATCTCCAACGTCCAGATTTTCATTTTCGTCAATCACCACCGCCGGGAAGAGCCAGATAGATCCGTGGTGGACATTCTGCATAAAACGAACCAGACGCAGCTTCACCAACTCCAGAAGAGCCAGGAAAGTTACAATCACTTCGTTGCGTTTGATGCCGTCGCTGAATAAATCAACAAAAGCCACACTTTCCTTACCTTGCAGAGCTGAGAGAATGGCATTGATACGATCCGTAACGGAAAGTTGTTCCATATTGACTTCATGAACAAGCTGCTCGGGGTTTTCCTTAATGACTTCCCTTAAAGCCTCCAGCAGATCATAGAGTCCTACAGCGACAAAACCTGCTTCGGCTTCTTCCAGGACTTCCGGTTGCGGGGCAACGCGGGCAAAAACATCACGTCCCAGCTGGGGGCTGTGGTCAAGCGTCAGGGAGACTTCTTTGTACTTCTGATACTCGAGCAGACGCCGCACCAACTCTGCACGCGGATCCTCTTCCTCCTCTTCCAGTTCTTCCTCAACAATCTTTGGCAGCAGCAACTTTGACTTAATATGCAGCAAAGTCGCCGCCATCAGCAAAAACTCACCGGCAAGATCAAGGTTGAGAGTTTTCATTGTATCCAGAATGGCCAGATATTGCTCGGTGATTGCTGCCATTGGGATATCATAGACATCCATCTCATTCTTCTTGATGAGATGAAGCAACAGGTCGAGAGGACCCTCAAAGTTTTCCAGCTGGATAGCGTAACCGTCCATAGTCTGACTCATCGATAGAAAAGCAGACGCATGGTCTGCTCAACCACTTCCATATGAGGACCAGCCATCATGCTCACGACATGGTGAACAGCCGGACCGAAAGTCGTCTTCCAGATCGAAGTGCCAAAGATAAGAAAGACGATCAGTAACATGCCGAAGGGTTCAATGCGACGAAGCATCTGTGATTGTTTTTCTGGCAGAATGCCCATAAGCACTCTGCCACCGTCGAGAGGCGGAATTGGCAAAAGATTAAAGAGACAGAGGATGACATTGATATAGAGACCAAAGGCTGCCATCAGGCCAACAGGGTTAATCAACGGTTGCAGCGAACTTCCTTCCGGAAGCATGGCAGCGGTATAGACGACGACACGCAGCAGCAGGGCAGAAAAAAGGGCCAGTAACAGATTCGCTGATGGCCCTGCCAGAGAAACCCAGATCATATCTTTTTGTGCGTTACGCAGATTGTTCGGGTTGACCGGCACCGGCCGAGCCCAGCCAAAGCCAAAGACCAGTATGGCAATCGTACCGATGGGATCGAGGTGTTTGATCGGGTTCAAGGTCAATCGGCCAAGCAGCCTTGCTGTCGGATCGCCGAGCTTGTCAGCAACAAAACCATGAGCGACTTCATGGAGAGTAACCGCCAGCAGTGCCGGGACCAGCATGATCGAAACTTTAAGTAGGATATGTTCCATAATGAAGAGCTCTGTATGCAATAAAAAGAATTGGTATTTTTAGCAGATGCGCCAAAAGAAGTCAACGACTCATAGACAGCGCAAATCTTCTAACTCATTGATTTAACAGGGGTGGCACCTAGGCAGCCCCTGCCTTACAGCCATATTACAGTTTCAGATACTTATGCTGCACCAACGCGGTCTCTTCCTCAACTGTCGTCACACGCTCATCAAGACGCGCATAGAGAAGGTCATCCAGGATAGTCTTAAAGATCGGTCCGGAGGCAAGACCGAGCTTTGTGAGGTCATGGCCGGTAAGTGCCGGCTGAACACCGCGTAAATGCGTTATATACAGCGAAATCCATTGCCGAACATGCTCTTTGCTGGTCCTGGCCATCATAAAAAGCAGCATCTCTGTTGATAACGGTTGGAACCAGCGATACAGACTACTTGACTTTGGCGGACGCATGCCATGATTGCGACCTTCCAGTCGCTTCAACAGGGCCATGGCAGTCGCGCGCTGCTGGTTCAATATATCATGGTAACGCGGCATAATCTGCAGACGCTCACAGAGATGCTTGATCCCGGCGCGATCCAAAATGGCAGTAAAGGCCAGGAAGTAGCAAAGCCAACGTTCACACGGACGCCCGGTATAAAGCAGGTCATACCAGTCAGTAGCACGTCTCGCTTCATCAAAAAACTCTGAATAATCAACCTTACTGGTCAGTGCCGGATGTAAACATCTGAGGACATCCAGACTGGCCAGTCGCGAGATATCCGGTAACGGCCGGTGCTCATTCATGATCAACAGGAGTTCGTTGAAGATGCGTTTGCCACTCACTTTTTCCATCAGGCCAAGTCGAACAGCACTGTTCAGCAAGTGCTCCGTCTGTTTGCCGATTTTAAAACCGAGGCGCTGTTCAAAACGAACGGCCCTAAAAACCCGGGTCGGATCTTCGACAAAGCTCAAATTATGCAGCACACGAATCGCCTTATCGTCAATATCACGCTGGCCGCCGTAATAATCGAGCATTTCACCAAAAGTAGTGTGATTCAAGTTGATCGCCAGAGTATTGATGGTAAAGTCACGACGACTGAGATCCATCTTCACGGAAGCGTGTTCAACATTAGGCAGAGCTCCGGGTTCCAGGTAATATTCCATTCTCGCTGAAGCAATATCCAGTTTAAAATCATCCGGGTAAATGAGCACTGCTGTTCCGAACTTGCGATGACAGCGCACCCGGCAATCGTTGCCACGGGCAAACTTTTCAGCAAAGGCAACACCATCACCTTCAACCACGATATCGATATCCAGGTTCGCCTTATTCATCAGCAGGTCACGGACAAAGCCACCGACGACAAAAACACTGACATCCTGTTCATCGCCAACCTGACCAAGCTGCGCCAGAAGATCCTGAATTCGCTTCGGCAGACGGTTACGAATCAACCGCTGGATCTGGCCGACATTGTAACGTCTGCCACCACGACTGACCAGGCTGCGTTCGCCGGAACGTGGCGGCGTACCGACACTGCTGGTCAGATGGCGCAGCAGGTCGGTGCGGGTAACAGCTCCGGCAAGCTTGCCATCCTCGACGACCGGGACAAAACGTTGATTGCTCTCGACAATCAGCGTCTTTAAAGTAGCAACTGTCGTCTGTGGACTGACCTGGTGAAAATCACTGGTCATAATCTCGCTGACCGGTTGTTTTTGCAGACCGTGATAGACCGCCTTGTCGACCAGCTGACGTGAGATGGTACCGACGACCACATCCTTCCTGACCACAGGGACAGCGTTGATGCTGTAGCGGGAGAGGACCTGGTGTGCATCGGCAACAGAATCATCCTCTGCCACAGTCTTGACCGGCGTCGACATCAGGTGTCGCGCCTGCCATTGCGGCTGGATATGCTCTTGCAAAATAGCTGGCAATCGGTCAAGCACCTGCAACAAAGTCAGATCACGAACGGCACAAGAAGCGGCGGAAGCATGTCCACCACCGCCGAATTCCGCCATGATGTCGCCGACATGAACTTCCTTCAAGCGTGAGCGAGCGACGATGAAAATCCGGCGTTCCATACGCACAATCACGAACAGGACATCGAGATTCTCCATATCTTTGAGCTTATGTGCAAGGGTGGCGATATCACTGACAAAGTGATCAATAGTCGCGTGAGCGAGTGCGACATTGATGCCGCGAATATTCAGAATCGTCTTGCTGGCGATCAGATCATTAAGCAAACGAACCTGGTCTGGAGTCAGCTCATGCGTCGTCAGATCAGCGACCAAATTAAGATTGGCCCCATTGGTCAGGAGATAAGCAGCGGCCTGATAATCTTTAACTGTTGTCGTATGAAAGGTCAGACTACCAGTGTCTTCGTAGAGTCCAAGCATCATCATGGTCGCTTCATCAGCGGTCAGCTTAACCTGCTGCGCCATAAGGAGATGGCTGATGACTGTAACCGTTGATCCGAGCGCTTCAACATGCTCGATTGAACCTTTCAGGCTACTTGTTTGGGTCGCATGATGATCGTAGATATGGATATCGACCTCAGGCCGCTTGGCAACAACGGCAAAGGGACCGATACGAGACGCCTGACGAACATCAACAAGGATCAGACGGGTGATAGCGTTCATATCGATATCGCGAACGCGCTTGAAGCCAAAAGCGTATTGCGCGCTATTCAGAAAAAACTCGCGCAGGCTACGCTCCTGGCCACCGGGGAAGACCATGAGGGCATCAGGATAAAGACGCTTGGCAGCAATCATCGACCCGAGACAATCGAAATCAGCGTTGATGTGGGTTGTGATTACTTCCATAAGGGAAAAACCAGTACTAATGTAGGGGCGCCGCTTGCTGCGCCCTTTTTCGTAATATCAACGGGTTAAACCAGGGCGCGGCAAGCAGCGCCCCTACGATTTACAATTTCAAACTGCCGATCAATTGATGAATATCATCAATACCTTCATCGATACAGAATTCTTCAATACCATCGATGATCGTCAGCATCGCTGTCGGATCGACGAAATTGGCTGTGCCGACCTGAACTGCCGTGGCACCAACGATCAGGAATTCTAGAGCGTCCATTGGCCGCGAAATGCCGCCAATACCGATCACCGGGACCGAGACAGCCTGCACAACCTGATGAACCATACGCACGGCAACCGGCCGTATCGCCGGTCCGGAGAGACCGCCGGTGGTGTTGGCGATGCGCGGTTTGCGGGTGTGTACGTCCACTGCCATGCCGGTGATCGTGTTGATGCAGGAGATGGCATCCGCGCCAGCCTCTTCGACCGCCCGTGCAACCACAGTGATGTCGGTCACATTGGGCGTCAACTTGACGATCAACGGCTTTTGCAGGTTCTTGCGTACCAGAGTGACAACTTCGCTGGCTGCTTGAGGATCGGTACCAAAGACGATGCCCCCCTGCTTGACGTTCGGGCAGGAGATGTTCAACTCCGCAGCGGCGATTTCCGGAATATCATTGAGACGCTTGGCAACTTCGCCGTACTCCTCAAGAGTGTTGCCGAAGAAGTTGGCAATCACCGGGGTATTGACGGTGCGCAGATAAGGCATCTTGTGTTTGATAAAAGCATCGATACCGACATTTTGCAGGCCAATGGCATTGAGCATGCCACTGACAGTTTCAGCGATTCTTGGCGTCGGGTTGCCTGCCTTGGGCTTGAGCGAAAGCCCCTTGGTGACAATCGCACCGATCTTTTCCATATCCAGAAACGGCGCATACTCTTCACCATAGCCAAAAGTCCCCGAAGCAGGCATCACCGGATTGCGCAGCTTGATCCCGGCGATTTCCACACCCATATTGGGACGTTTTACATTCTTCTTGTTTAATTCACTCATCAGGCGCACCCTCCGCAGTTATTATCACTCTGTCCCAGGGCACTCCAGTCCAGATATTGCGATTTAAAGACCGGTCCGACCGTACAGGTGCAGAGATAACTCGGATTTTCATCCGTATGCCCTGTCCCCTTGACGACACAACCAAGACAAGCACCGACACCACAGGCCATGGATTCTTCCAGTGAGACCTGCAGCGGGACCTGGTTGGTAACACAGATGTTATGAACAGCACCGAGCATCGGCAGAGGACCACAGGAAAAGACCTCGGCGTCAGGGTATTTCTGCAGTTTCCGCTCCAGCACCTGGGTCACCAGGCCCTCTTCACCGAGGCTGCCGTCATCAGTGGAAATATAAGTTTCCACGCCGAGACGTTCAAACTCT
>DAOWJU010000221.1 GCA_030640215.1 Desulfuromonadales bacterium | reverse complement strand
TCCATCTGGGAGGCAATTGCTGCAGAAGTTACACAGGACAGAAAAAATAAGAGAATAACAAGTAAACGAAATTGCTTCACGAAGCCTCCAGTTAATAATGTTGTGATTAGCCCCGCAAACCTAACCCAGACTTGGCACCTCGTCAAGCGGAAGGGTGACTGATCTATGGCTCAAAGCCGATCCATTCCTCTCGCTACACCACGCGCCACGTATTTGTGTTAATATGTTGAAAACTTTATCTATCAATCGGTTATGACTAATGCCTGATCTCGTTGATCTCCATCTCCATAGCACTTATTCCGACGGTGTCCTGACGCCTACTGAGCTGGTTGCCGCAGCGGCGTCCCTTGGCTTGCGGGCGATTGCGCTGGCTGATCACGATAATGCTGACGGCATTCCAGAAGCTCTTTCTGCAGGACAAAAACAGGGTGTTGAGATTGTTACGGCCGTAGAGCTTTCAGTCCTCTGGGAAGATTTGAGCGATATTCACCTGCTCGGTTACGCGTTTGACCATGAAGATGCCACGTTGCAGAAGGCGCTTGGCGAATTCAGAGATTTCCGGGCCGGGCGTAGTGAGCGCATTCTTGCCAATATCAACCAGCGATTGTTAGAGGAGGGGCGACCGCCTCTCGCTTACAGTGAAGTATCAAAGCGTGCTGGTGGCACCATTGGTCGCCCTCACATCGGTCAGGCTCTACTCGCTGCCGGTTATGTAAAAGATATGGAAGAAGCCTTTGTCCGTTACCTGGTCCCCTGCAACGAACCGAAGCGCTTTTTCCCTCTGCAGGAGGCGATCAAACTGATTCACGATGCTGGTGGCTGTACGGTTCTTGCCCATCCGAACTTTATTCGTGTCAGCAATGAACGGCTCGAAGAGTTGCTGGATATTTTTATTGCCGCAGGCCTCGATGGACTGGAAGCTCATAGCTCCGGGGCCGGTAACGATGGTATTGATCGCTACATCACTATGGCCCGCAGGAAGAATCTGATCGTGACTGGTGGATCTGATTTTCATCAGCCAATCAAGGGCGGTGTCGTCATGGGGGCAGGTCGGGGCAATCTGAAGATTCCGTACCGCTGTGTTGAGGAGATCAAGGCGGTTGTTGAGAGAAGAAGGCAGGGTTGTTATTGAGGAAGAAGTTTGTCATCCTCGAATGGTTCTATCAGGGATCCATGGGGTTAAGGCTGGATTCCCGATTATACCTTCGGGAATGACGACCTGTAATTGTTAGCTGAATAGTTTTGCTCGGAGAAAGGTTGCTTGCGGAGAGAATAACGATTCTCATGTTATGAGATGCTCAACAAGAATTTTCAAGCCAATACAAACGAGCACCACTCCACCAAAGATTTCCACCCGTGATCCCCAGCGATCACCGATGCGACCACCCAGCAGCATACCGGCGACGGTAAGGGCGCCGGCAACCAGGCCAATCACCAGTGATGGCATCCAGATCGATACGCCGATGACACTCAGTGAAAAACCGACGGCCAGGGCATCAATACTGGTCGCGATGGAGAGCAGAACCAGGCTTGCTCCTCTGGTTGGATCGCGATCTTCATTCTTTTCTTCAGGACTTAAGGCCTCGTGAATCATTCGGCCACCGATAAAAACCAGTAAGCCAAAGGCAATCCAGTGATCCCAGGCTTCAACCCATTGAATAATGGTTTGACCAGCCAACCAGCCGATTACCGGCATCAGCGCCTGGAAAAGTCCGAAGTGGAAACCGAGGCGAAACAGGTGGCGTCCGGTCAGGCGTGTCAGGACGGCTCCGGTAGCAAGGGCGACGGCAAAGGCGTCCATTGCCAGGGCCAGGGCCAGGCCAGTTAAGGTTATGGCATCCATTTTGCTTTTATCACTTTCTGTTGATAGTCTGTATCTTTCGGTCTCTTAATGATCTGCCTTATTAGTACAGTGCATGAGACGAGTAATTACGAAAGATTGGCTAGGATGTCAATCATTTCGGGTTTTCCGCAATCATGCCCCCGTCTGTAATCATGTCTTGTCTAATGGTGGCAGTATTCGTTAATATGCACAATCATTGATGGCAAATAACTGCCGGTATCACTCTACGGAGAAAGACGAACTCATGCGTTCCTTACTTATTCTTATCGTATTGCTGCTCTTTAACTACAATGCTTTTGCTATGTCAGCTGATGGTTGTGGTGCTGGCTCCTGTGCTGATTGTCACAGTCTTACCAAGCAGGAGACAGTAACGCTGCTTGGTGATATGGTTGATAAAGTCAATCGCGTGGAGTTTGCAGAAATCCCCGGGCTTTGGGTCGCTGAAGTGGAAAAGGGCCAGAACAAGCTGCCTGTCTATATCGATTTTTCCAAGCAGTATCTGATCTCTGGCAATGTGATCCGTCTGAACGACAAGTCAAATCTTACGCGTGAGCGTAGCGCCCGGATGAACAGGGTCGATGTCAGCACTATTCCTTTGCAGGATGCACTCCTGCTTGGCAAACCCTCGGCCAAAACCAAGGTGATTGTTTTCACAGACCCGGAATGTCCTTATTGCAAGAAGCTTCATAAGGAGCTTAAGGAAGTCGTCAAGCGCGATCCGGAGATTGCTTTTTTGATCAAGCTCTTCCCCCTCAAGATGCATCCCAATGCCTACGAAGTTTCCAAGAGTATTGTCTGCAACAACTCCATGGAACTTCTGGAAATCAGCTTTGCCGGCAAGCCGGTGCCGCCAGCAACCTGTGACACGAAAGCTGTAGATCAAACCTTGGCTCTTGTTGGTGAACTGGGTATTCGGTCGACCCCGACTCTGGTTATGCCTGATGGGCTGGTTGTTCCGGGCTACAAAAAAGCCGAGGCTCTACTGGCATTGATTGCTGAAGCCACAGTGCAGTTTGCCAAACAATAAATTGTTGCAAAGACTTGCCTTCAACTCGTCTATCTGGTAAGAGAACTAGCACAAATATAAACTTGATTCAGGGTCACATTTAGGAGAAAATTCATGGGTTTGATGGATGGCAAGCGCGGCGTCATTTTCGGGGTCGCTAACGATAGGAGTATCGCCTGGGGTGTTGCCCAGCAGTTGCACGAGGCTGGCGCAGAACTGGCTTTTACCTACCTGAATGAGGCGTTAGAAAAGCGTGTCCGCCCCTTGGCTGGCAGCTTGGGTTCCACGATCATCCTGCCGTGCGATGTCGGCTCTGATGATGAGATCGCGGCTGTTTTTAAAGAGCTTGAGCAGCAGTGGGGAACGATTGATTTTGTCGTTCATGCGGTTGCCTTTGCCAATCGTGAAGATTTGAAGAGACCATTTTCTCAGACCAGTCGCGAAGGTTTCAATCTGGCCATGGATATCAGCGCTTATTCCCTGGTCCCCATGACTCGTTATGCCATGCCTTTGATGTCGGCAGGCGGCAGCATCGTCACCATGAGCTACCTCGGTGCCATGCTGGCCGTTCCCGATTACAACGTGATGGGTGTCGCCAAAGCGGCTCTGGAAGCTTCGGTTCGTTATCTGGCTGCCGAACTTGGTCCCCAGAAGATCCGGGTCAACGCAGTCTCCGCCGGGCCGATTAAAACCCTGGCAGCTTCCGGTATCGGCAACTTCAAACAAAAGCTGCACACGATGGAAGAACGCAGTCCTCTACGGCGAACCGTCACTCAGGAGGAGGTCGGCAAAGCCAGCCTCTATCTGCTCTCTGACCTCTCTACCGGCGTCACTGGCGAGATTCATTATGTCGACGGTGGGTTTAATATCTCGGCATTGTGATATTGCCGTTCTCAAAGTTGAGTTAACAAAAAAGGCCCCTCGTAGGGCCTTTTTTGCGTGTGGACGTAGAAAGTGGAATGCAGAATGCAGACGAAGAATACAACTCTCGGATTTGTCGTCACCGTCCTTTTGTCACGGACCCTTATTCACGGACGCTTAAATGATCCACGGTAGTACCTCAGGACTAAAATCCAGCCAGGTCAAGGCTCTCGAAAGGATCTATCAGCGTCGCCTGCCGACCGGGGAGGTGATTACTCCGGAGTTGGCCCGCTATCTGACCGAGCAGTCGCGCGAATTACGTCGCCAGATCGGTCTGGTTGTCGATCGAAGCGGCGTGGTGAAATATGTTGTCCTCGGCGATGATCGTGAAATTGTGATCCCCGATCTGACAAGTTTTGGTCTTGGTCGCAGCGGCCTGCGTGGTTTGCGTTGTATTCACACCCATCTCAAGGGTGAGTCTTTATCTCAGGACGACCTCAACGACCTGGCGCTCTTGCGACTTGATATGATGGTCAGCGTCGCTGTTGGCGAGGACGGTCTGCCCGGTTCGGTAGAGTTTGCTCACTTGATTCCGCCTAATCCGGACGGGCAGATTCATTTGCTGCAGAAGATCTCGTCGATACACAACTGGGATCTTGATTTTGCCACCTTTATCCGTGCTCTTGATGTTGAGCTTGAGCAGTCACGTTCGGCATCATTCGATCTGGGTGATAGCCGTGAGAGAGCTATTCTGCTCTCTGTGACTCAGGCACCGTTGCGGGAAGCTGAAGACGGCATGGACGAGTTGTCTGAGCTGGCCCGTACCGCTGATGTGGTCGTCCTCGACCGCATCATGCAGCGCTCGCGCAAGATGAATCCGCGCTCCTTGATGGGAGAGGGCAAGCTCAAGGAAGTGGTCATCAGCGCTCTGCACAAAGGCGCGACCTTGCTGGTCTTCGACCAGGATCTCAGCCCGGTGCAGGCACGCACGATTGCTGCCATGACCGATCTCAAGGTTATCGACCGTAGCCAGTTGATTCTCGATATCTTCGCTCGCCGAGCGCATACCCTGGATGGCAAGGTTCAGGTTGAACTGGCGCAGCTCAAATACATTCTGCCACGTCTCTCCGGCAAGGGCACGGCCATGTCACGCCTGATGGGTGGTATCGGTGGTCGTGGTCCTGGTGAGACTAAGCTTGAAACCGACCGACGACGGATTCGCGATCGTATCACCCGTCTGGAAAAGCAGCTTAAATCTTTGAGTAAAGGACGCTTGCAGAGACGCCAGAGACGGATCAAAACCGGCGTGCCAATTGTCTCGATTGTCGGCTATACCAATGCTGGCAAGTCAACGCTGCTCAACGCTTTAACTCAGAGTGAGGTTTTTACCGAGGATTTGCTTTTTGCAACTCTGGATACCTCGACCCGTCGTCTGCGCTTTCCTAAAGAGCGTGAAGTGATTATAACCGACACCGTCGGTTTCATTAAACAATTGCCGAAAAGTCTGATGGGAGCGTTCAAAGCGACCCTGGAAGAGTTGGTTGACGCTCACTACCTTCTCCACGTGGTCGATATCTCCAATCCACGCTTTGAAGAGCAGATTCGTGCCGTTGATCGTATCCTGCGGGATCTTGACCTGGAAGAGATTCCCCGAATCCTGATCTTTAATAAAATTGACCTGATCCCTGCTGAAGAGGTTGCTCCGCTTTGCCGACGTTTTGATGCGATTGCGGTCAGTGCCCGTCAGCGGGAGACCTTTGCCGATCTTCTGGGTGAAATGGAAGAGCGTTGCTGGGGCGGGGATGTTCGATAAGACCTAACTGCGTTTTAAAGCAGTCGTCATCCTCGTGAAAACGGGGATCCACTTTTTGATCATTCCAGTAAACCTTGCTGGATTCCCGCATGCGCGAGAATGACGATCAATGGATTTTACTTTGACTCTCAACCTACTTTTCGTGTAATACTGTGCCCGCTTTCGGAGGTTATTTCATGCGGTTTTTCAAACAGATAAGCTATTTTCTGCCCGTTCTTGTTCTGGCTGGCTGTTTCTCAAGTTCTCCCCCAATAACGCCTACGATTCCTGTCACTGTGCCATCACCGGGCCTGCAACAAGAGGATACGGACTCTCCAGTTGTTCCCGCTTCTGCAGAGATAAGGACCGAGGTTCTTCTCGTCGATTCGCGTCCGCCTGCCATTGATGAAGGCGGCATTGATAATGATGGCGTGACGGAGGCTAACGAGCCTCTCGATGCAGAGACGCTGGCCGATAATCAACTGCTGCAGAATAGTGATCAGATCCCACCGGAAGATTTGGGGCAAAGTCTTGCTCATAAAGAACCGGTCTACGATTTCCCAATCGTGGAAAATGATAAAGTTCGTTATTTTATTGATTACTATACCGGCAGGGCGCACAAGACTTTTAGAATCTGGCTGGAGCGTTCCGGTCGCTATCTGCCAATGATGCAAGAAATTTTTGCTGAAGCGGGTCTGCCGAGAGACCTTGCCTACCTGGCGATGGTCGAATCAGGGTTCAATACCAAGGCTTACAGCTGGGCACACGCCGTTGGACCCTGGCAGTTTATCGAGAGTACCGGTCGCCGCTACGGTTTGAAAAACGACTGGTGGCACGATGAGCGCCGTGATCCGGAAAAAGCCACGCGGGCCGCCGCCCATTTCCTCAGTGACCTTTATACAAGCTTTGATGGCGACTGGTATCTGGCGGTGCCATCCTACAACGCTGGTCCCGGTAAGCTTCGGCGGGCTATCAAGCGCTATAAGACCAGGGACTTCTGGGAACTTAGTCGTGGTAAGTATCTGAAAGCAGAGACCAAGAACTACCTGCCCAAACTTCTTGCTGTCATCATGATTGCCAAGCAACCGGAAAAGTACGGTTTTACTGATATTGAATATCAGGAGCCGATTGCTTATGAGACAGCGTCGCTGCCGAGCAGCACTGATCTTGAAGTTGTCGCCCGCTTGAGTGGTGCCGACTACAAGCTGATCAAAAAGCTCAATCCCGAGTTGAAACGCTGGTGCACTCCGCCAGCCGCAAAAAAATATCAAGTGCGACTACCCGATGGTACCCGGGCTGCTTTCTTAGAAAAATATGCGCAACTGGCGAAGCGAGAACGGGCCAATTATGTGCGCCACAAAGTTAAATCTGGTGATACCCTGCTGGCTCTTTCGCATCGCTACGGTGTGCGTGTGCAGGATATCAAGAGCCTCAACAGCATTCGCAACGCGCGGGCCATCCAGATCGGCACCAATCTGATTGTACCCTTGAATCCCGATTCAAACGGGTCGAAGCCACTTTCTGAACTTAAGGACGATTATAAACGATCACGTCGTTCTTCCTACACGGTTCGTTCCGGTGATTCCCTCTGGAAAATTTCCCGGAAGTTTAATGTCACAGAAAAACAATTGCGTGTCTGGAACAGATTGGGCTGGAGTAACACCATCCGTCCCGGTCAACGTTTGATTGTCTCTTCGAAATCCTCGAAGTCTCGGGTCGCTAAAGCCAAGACTCCAGCCAGTAAACGTTCCGGCCCTTTGACAAAGATGGTTTACAAGGTGCGTCCTGGCGATACCCTGTGGGCTATTGGTCGTGAATTTGCGGTTGAAACAGTCCAAATCCGCAACTGGAACAATCTGGCCGAAAATCATGTGCTGCAACCGGGTGAACGCCTGACGTTGCACGTGAGCAGCAGTCGTGGCTGATCTTGAGTCTGCCTGCTTTCTGAATGATCTCCCCGAGCAGCCACCTGTTGGCTGCTCGCGTCTCTATTATGGTGCCGAGTTCTGTTTCTGGCGTCTGCCGTCCTGTGAAAATATCCTTGCTGCCAGAAGTTGGGCCCGTCATGTCGGTTGGCATTTCACCCTGGTCACACCGGTGCTTGGTGAAGATGAACGCCTGCGCCTCGACATACTTCTGCAAACACTTCTGCCCGAGCTTGAGGCCGGTGACGAGATTCTGATCTCCGACTGGGGTGCGCTGGCGCTGATTCGTGCGATTCGTGATGATTTGACCATTATTCTCGGGCGGGCACTCTCTGGACAAAAACGTGGTCCACGTATCCTCGATATGTCATTAACTCCAGAGCAGAGTGCATACTTTGAACGCGGTTCCTGGCACAATCACGATGCCGTAGAACTACTTGCCGAACAGATGATCGAGCGGATCGAGCAGGACAACCTTCTGCAAGGTTTGGCACCCTTGGCGCAGACACTCAAAGGCTCATTGCATCTCCCTTATGCGATGGTTGCCTCCAGTCGCAACTGCCCTTTTCGAACATCCTCAGAATGTGAACCATGTCCCGCGCCCTGTGGTGAGGTTTTTACGCTGCGATCCAGTGAGACGGATGTACTCCTTTATCAAGACGGCAACACTCAGTTTCTGCATAACGACCGAATGCCTGAAAATTTTGCAAAACTTGGTATTGACCGAATTGTCAAACACCCTGAATTCATCCGTTACTGTGCTCATACAGAACTTCTGGATGGACGCTAAAGAGTACCTAAAAGGTCGATAAATACTGTTCTTTACTTTGACAACTCCAGAACAGGCTGTTAGAATACGCCGCTTCAAAACACTCTTAAAAGGATTTTACTCACTATGTTGTCAGTACTTATTTCACTTGTTGTTGCCTCCGGTTTTGGCGCCGCAATTTATTTGACCACCAGTCTGCATCCTTCTGTTCCGGCAATTACTGCTCTGGCTGCTTTTACGCTCATCTATGTCCTTATCCTGAAACAGGTCATGAAGCGGGTTGGTGAAGCCATGGATGTGGTGCAGAAAGATATTATGTCCAACCGTCCAGAAGCGGCTGTTCACAAGCTGGAAGAAGTGAAGAAAAAGTATGCTTACTGGCAATTCTTTATTGATAAGCAAATGAACTCCCAGATTGGTATGGTTTACTACCTGCGGCGGGATTTCAGCAAAGCTTATGATTTCCTTGATAAAGGTTTTGTACGTCACTGGGTCGCCATGGGGATGCTGGCGGTTATCCAGATGAAGCGCAACCAGCCGAAAAAGATGATCAGCACTTTCAATAAGGCTGTCTCTGGCACAAGAAAAGAGCCGATGCTCTGGAGCCTTTATGCTTTTTGCCTGGATAAAATTGGCGATCATAACAAAGCGGTCACCATCATGGAAAAAGGCTTGAAGAAGGTTGGCAGTGATGAACTGATGTCAGCCAATCTCGAAGCTCTCAATGCTGGCGGCAAAATGAAGATGCAGGGTTATGGCGATATGTGGTCTCAGTTTCAACTGGAAAAACAGGGTGCCATGATTCGCAAACACACCAAAGCAATGCAGGGTCGGCGCAAGATTGTCCGGCGGTAGTTCTCCCGCAGCTTTTCCTTAAAGGCATCAATAATGGCCAAGAAAAAGTCTACGAAACAGAACATTAAAACAGAAAAAGAATTTTCCAGCAGCCCCTTCGAGAGTTTGAAGGGGCTGTCTGCATTGAGCGAATCGAAACCTCAGCCAGAGAGTGGTGTAAAGCAGACCCCGAATGCTCCTATGCCGAAGGCAGCTTCCTGTGAGCAGGAATCTTTTGCTGATGAAATGGACTTTCTTGGTGTCAAAGCATTGCCTGGGCGTGTTCTGGAGAAAGGTGAGGAGGCAAAGAGTGCGGTCGTAAAGAGCTCTCCATTGCCAAAACTCTCCAGAGAAAAAAGTGATGATGAAACTTTTCTTGATGCTATTGGTTCTGTGGAAAAGATCTTTAAAGACGACTGGCCTGAAAATGAGCCTGTAAAACGGGCTGCTCCACGTCGTATGAAACAGGTGGAACGTGGTCAACTAAAGCCTGAAGACGAACTTGATCTGCACGGTCTGACCGTTGCTGAGGCTTCAGTAAAAATCAAATTCTTTCTGCAAGACGCTATCTATCAGAGTTTTCAGACGGTTCTGATTATTACCGGTAAAGGGTTGCATTCCAATGATGGTCCGGTGCTGCGTTTGGCGATGGAGAAATTACTTGATCAACTCGGCGAGCAGGTTATTGAGTGGGGTATTGCGCCTAAGCGTTACGGTGGGAGTGGGGCTTTGCTGGTCTTTCTGCGTAAATCTGTCGCAGAATAGATGGACTTTCCTGATGTTGTAATAGAAGAGGCCAGCGTTGATCGTCAACGCTGGCCTCTTTAAGTATATGTCCCGCTATTCGTAGACTCCGTATCACCGTAGGATGCCGGTGAACGAAGTGAACCGCATCAATCCTTCGAGTCGGACTCTGCTTCTGCTGGTTTCTTTTTAACAGTCCTGCGCCGCTTCGGCTTGGGCTTCTCCTCCGCAGCTTTCTCCGCTTTTTTGTCAGTTTTCGGAACTGATTCAGCAGCCGCTTCTGCTGGTTTCGCTTTTTTGACCGGACTCTTCTTGGTTGGAGCCTTCTTCGTGGCACGGCGCACAGGTGCTTTCTTGACCGGCTTCTCTTCGGCGACCTTATCGGCTTTGGCCTGATCTTCTTTAGGCTTTACATCTGTGGTCGCTGAAGCATCTGCTGTCGTCTCGGACACTTCCGGCTTTGGCTTGGCACGACTGGTCCTGCTCCGCTTCGGTTTTTCTACTGTTTCGGCAGCAGGTTGAGGGGCTGTTTGTTTTTCATCTGCCTTTGCTTCATTCGCAGGTTCCGCTTCTTTAGCCGGTTGCGCGGCATCACTCTTTTTGCGACTACGACTGGCCGGTTTCTTCGGAGCGGGCTTCTCTTCAGCGACAGCCTGCTCTGGCGGGGTCTGTTCCGCTGCTTTATCTTGCGTGCTGTCTGCCGCAGTCTCCGCCTCAGACTTCTTGGCGGGACGGCGAGGGCGTCGCGGTTTCGGTTTGGTTGCAGCTGCCGGCTTGTCTGCTTCTGCCTGATCTACTGTCGATTCGGCTGCCTTGGTTGAAGCAACAGATTGGGTTGGGGGCTCAGCTTGCTCAGTGCTTGCATCTGTGACAGTTTCCGCCTGCGTTGTATCTTCCGCAGCCTTGGGCTTGCGGCGGCTTCTGCGACGCTTCGGTTTTGTTTCTGCAACATCCTGACCGTCTGCAGCGGCCTCTTCAGCTTTGTCTGCTATCGCAGGCACCTCAGTAGCAGTTGGAGCTGCTTCATTTGTGGTTGTTTCGGTCTCTTTTGCGGTAGATTTTGACCTGCTGGAGCGGCGACGTCTTTGTGGTCTCTTTGCCGGGGGCTTAGTCTCTGTCGACTCAGCAGCCGTTTCAGCAGCTTTGTCGGCTGCATCTATATTGTCAGGTGCATCTGTGCTGTCAGGTGCATCTGTGCTGTCAGATTCTGGCGTAGCTTCCTGGGCTCCTGCAGGACTTTCTTCAGTCGTCTGGGCTTCTCCCGTAGAAGATGCGGCAGCAGGCTTACGCCGCCTCCTGCGGCGACGCTTTTTCGCTGGTTCGGCTGCAGCCTCTGTTGGCTCCGCTTGAGATGATTTGTCGGTCTCTTGCTTAGCGTCTTCTGCTATGACCATTGGCAAGGTTCCGGCGGCTACGTATTCAGGCTGAGTTGGTTTTCCCTGCGCTTTTTCTTTTTTCTGGATCTCGATCTCAACCTGATCAGCCAAGAAGTCCCGGTTGCCGTGTATGTGGATTTGCAGCTGGTAGCGCCGCTCCATATCGACAAGCTCTTCGCGGTTATTGTTCAGCAGGTAAGCGGCAACTTCAAGGGGCAATTGGGCATCGACTCGACTGACCTGGCCTTTGGCGGCACTGGCGTGAATCTTTCTCAGTAGCGCGACAGCCTGGGTCTCAGGGCTTTTCAACTCACCGGTACCGTTACAGTGTGGGCAGGGCAGGTGGGAGGCTTGCGTCAAGGTCGCTTTAATCCGTTGACGGCTCATTTCCATCAGGCCGAATTTACTGATGCGTCCAACGTTAACTCTGGCTTTGTCGTTCTCCAGAGATTTTTTAAGCTGGTTCTCGACCAGACGATTATTCTTGCGATCACGCATGTCGATAAAGTCTATAACGATCAGTCCACCGAGGTCACGCAGACGCAGTTGTCGACCGACTTCCGCAGCGGCTTCCAGGTTGGCTTTGGTCGCCGTGGCTTCAACGCCCTTTTCCGAAGCCATTTTGCCACTATTGACGTCGATGGCAACCAGCGCCTCAGTCGGGTCGATGACAATCGATCCACCGGAGGGCAGCGCGACCTTGTTACGGCTCAAGGTCTCAATCTGGTCTTCAATCTGGTAACGGGAGAAGATCGGTCGGCGTTCCTGGTGCAGCTTGACCAGCTTGACCTGGTCGGGCATGACCATCTGGAAGAAATCTTTGGCTTCCTTGAATACCTGGGTATCATCAATCAGGACTTCATCCATATCTGTGGTGAAGTAATCTCGGATCGACCGGATCATCAGGTTGGATTCTTTGTAGATCAGAGCAGGCGCTTTGCTCTTCTGCTCAAGTTCTTTGATGCTTTCAAAGAGGCGGATCAGGTAACGGTAGTCGCGATCCAGCTCTTCGCGGGTTTGATCCAGGGCAGCTGTGCGAACGATGTAGCCGACGCCTTCAGCTAAGTCGAGGGAGGCCATGGCTTTTTTCAGCTCTTTGCGCTGTGCATCGCTTTCGGCTTTACGGGAGACGCCCCTGGTTGTGCTACCAGGCATGAGCACCATGTAGCGACCAGCCAGGGAGAGGTAGGTGGTCAGGGCAGCGCCCTTGGTGCCACGTTCTTCCTTGGTGATTTGTACCAGGATTTCCTGGCCGCGGTGCAAGAGGTCGTTGATGCGTGGCCGGCGGCCATCTTCTGCAGGCTTGTAGTCTGGTTTGACTGTGGTGTAATTGATTTCGTCGATTTGCAGAAAGCCCATACGTTCAGCCCCATAATCAACGAAAGCGGCCTGCAGGCCGGTTTCAACCCGGAC
>DAOWJU010000099.1 GCA_030640215.1 Desulfuromonadales bacterium | reverse complement strand
TGGCTTTGGCCATTGCGTTATCCTCCCTTACCTAAGTGGCTTCTCTTTGAAACTTAGTATCTGCGTTTGTTTGCTGCCGAACAGGTGTCTCTTGACAACCAGACGTCCTGCCGACCCCATCTTGAAACGAATCCAACACCTTTAACTGATCTCTACCGCGTTGATCGTGCCCTTAACTGCACTAATCTTGATATGGAGCCCACAATCGGAGTTGAACCGATGACCTCACCCTTACCAAGGGTGTGCTCTACCAACTGAGCTATGTGGGCCTGTCAATCATCCGTTTCTGAGACAGCTAAAAGATTGGAGCGGGAAACGGGATTCGAACCCGCGACCCTCAGCTTGGAAGGCTGATGCTCTAGCCAACTGAGCTACTCCCGCATAAATCGTTTCATTGGGCTAATCTGCCTAAAATTTTACGAAATCTTCTTTGTGGAGTCCGATAGATCCACCCTCGCAGTTGCTACGGCTACTAACCTCCTGCGGCAAACGGTTCTACTTTTCTCCGGCAAGTCTCTTAAATGGTGGAGGGGGGAGGATTCGAACCTCCGAAGTCTTCGACGTCAGATTTACAGTCTGATCCCTTTGGCCACTCGGGAACCCCTCCAGGGGATCTGCTTTATTCAGTTTTACAGGGAGTCAAGCTCCCCGACAGCTCAAGTGGAGCTGGCGAGAGGAATCGAACCCCCAACATCCTCATTACAAGTGAGGTGCTCTACCAGTTGAGCTACGCCAGCACAAGGGGCGTTATATACAACAGCACCAGGCAAATTGCAAGAGTAAACTTTCAATTCTTCTGACAACGCCACCACAAGTGCGCAGTTATAACCAAAACCATGGGCCATGTCAAATGACAAAATCCACTTTTTCCCGGGCGACAAACCGAACCAGACTCAGTTACAGATAAAACCTCAGAGAAACAAGTTTATAGGGCTCCACACCGACCTCCTAAGTGCACCCCATTTTTTACTCGACACCTTCCTCCGGGTAGCACTCATCAGGCCCTAGATTTTCAATCCAGCCCTTCCTGAGAAAATAACGCGACTGCCAGCAGAGTGCACACTCATCGGCAAAGCCCTGCTTCGGTTGCCACCCCTTATTGACAGCTAATCGGTAAAGACCAATGGGACCCTCTTCAGCAAGGATTTTTAACAAAGGGGAATGATTAACCGAATAGTTACGGAGAATCTCTCCTAAACTGCTCTCGTACAGATTGCCAATAATCAGGCCATAACAGATCATGACGTTACCGTAAGGATCGATCCAGACCATCTGCGGCTCGAAAGGGGTCGTTTCCCCCAAACAACAGCAGAGATTGCGGCAGGGTGCATCAGGGATATTTCCCGTCTGAGACGCACCATCAGGAACGCCAACAGCTGCGCCTCTACCAATCTTCCGGACAAACACAGGGGCCAGTGGCAGCGCAAAGTCTTGCACTGCACACGACGGGGGCTCTCCCTCCGGTTGACAGCAGACGACAAAGGAATGCTTCTTTAGCCCTTGTGCAGCGACCTGTTCTGCTGCAGTACGGACATAGTCTATGGGAAGCGTGGACTGATGATAATTATCCGCAGAGAGGCAGAGGCCATTCACACCACGTCGCCTCAACTGCGACACCGTCTGCTGAGCTCGTTGCTCTGAATCGCCCCAGAAACCATTTGTGGCAAGACCGACGGTCTTGCTGCCATGTTCCTGAATAACCTCAAGCAAGCGATGTAGCTCTGCTTCAAAAAGCAGAGGTTCACCACCACTGACATGCTGCCATGCCAGCGGGTCAGACTGTTCCAGACTGGTGAGAGCCTCACGGGCCAGCACATGGTCAAGAATGTGCAAATCGCCCTGAACATCAAAGAAACAATGCGCGCAATTCAGATTACAACGATAGCTGAGAATCCAGGTTATTCCCGAAATGACGAAGGGCACGATTCAATCTCCAACTGGACGAACATCAATAAAGGCAAAATCGTCTCTGAAGATCTTCTCGCCGATCTGCACTGCAATCGGTTGGGAAAACATCGGCCCGGCCGTCACCAGAGTGTGAAACTCACCATTCTCACCACAGGGATCGATATCGGCAGGCAGGTCATCGAGGAATTGGTGATCATAGCGTCGGCCGAGATATTCAGCAGAGAGAACGCGCTGGTCGACACAGGTCACAACAGCCTGTAGGCCGCTGTTGACCATGTCACGGCAAAGCTGGCCGGTATCACGTTGCCAGAGGGGAAATACCGGATCAAGGCCACTGCCCTGCATCTGCTCTTCGCGATACTGACGGATATCTTCAAGGAACAGATCGCCGAAGACCACCTGCTGCACACCACGTTCGCGCAATCTCTCCACGGCGAGACCAACACGTTGCCGATAGCTCTCATCATCACAAGGCATCGGCAACATCACCATTTCCGCAGGCAGATCGAGAGCCTTAAGCTGCATCTGCAGGAGTTCCTTACGCACACCGTGCATGGCGATACGATCATTTTCCTCGTTAAGGGTGGTCAAAAGCCCGACGACCTCAACTCTTCCCTCGGTTCTGACCTGATGCAGCGCAAAGGCGCAATCTTTGCCACTACTCCATGAGACGACTGCTTTTGGCATAGTAGTGTTCTTCATAAATGACCCTGTTCATTACTGATCGTTGAAGCAACCTTTTCTGAGACCAGACTGACCCTCGGTGTACCAAGCAGCGGGTTTTCGTCAACCAACAGGGTGCAGCCGTAGCTCTGTGACAGCAGTTCCCGAGTCAGAACCTGGCGAGGCGTGCCTATTTTTTCAACCGCACCATCCTTAAGGAGCAGTAAGCGGTCAGCATAAGTGGACGCCAGATTCAGATCGTGAGAGACCATAATGATCGTAATCTCTTCCCTGTGACGCAATCGCTCCATCAGATCCATGATCCTCAACTGATGAGCCGGATCGAGAGATGCGGTCGGTTCATCGAGGAGCAGAATTTTCGACTGCTGACAGACGGCTCTGGCGATAATGACGCGTTGTCGTTCGCCGCCGCTGAGCTGGCCAAGCCGCCTTCCAGCCAGGTGGGCAATTTCGGTAAATTCCATAGCCTGTTCAGCTAACTGCAAATCCTTCTTCCCTTCAACGGCCAGCAACCCGAGATGGGGATAACGTCCCATCAGTACCGTTTCAACAACCGTAAACGGGAAGTCGGCATTGATCTGCTGTGGAACCAGCGCCAGAGTCCGTGCCAGCTCTTTTCTTGAATAATCACCGATTAACCGCTGGCGGATTTGAATCTCACCTGCAAACAGGGGATGCAGTCCGGCAAGAGCTTTAAGCAAGGTGGTTTTACCGGCCCCATTCGGGCCGATAATGACAAAGAATTCACCCTGTTCAACCTCTACGGAGACATTTTTTATAACCGGTAGAGAGTCATACTGAAGGCTGACGCCCCGGATCTCAATCAGGCTCATCGTCTCCCCCTCCAGAGCAGCCCGATGAAGAGCGGTGCGCCGATCAGGGCCGTAACAATACCCACCGACATCTCACCCTGGCTGGGCAGGCTACGGGACAGCAGATCACAGAGGATCAGGTAGGACGCACCGGTCAGGATACAGGCCGGGATCAGGATGCGGTGGTCGGAGCCCAACAGCAGTCTCAGGATGTGTGGGATGGTTAAACCGACGAAACCGATCAATCCCGAATGGCAGACCGTCAAGCTCACCATCAGAGAGGCGGTCAGCAACAACACCAGCATAATCGCTGCAACATTGACGCCCATGGCAGAGGCACTTTCGCGTCCAGTCAAAAGCAGATTCAGTGGTTGGGCAAGCAGGAAAATAAGCAGAAAGCAGGGCAGAACGCCGAGCAGCAGCGGCAGGCTGTCGGCACCGGCAGACGAGAGGTCTCCCATCAACCAGAAGATAATTTTCTGCATCTGAGCCGTCTTGCTGACAGAGATCAGGAACATGATGATCGCGCCGCAGAAGGCGTTAACCATCACCCCGCCCAGCAAGAGAGAATCGCTGTTGCCCTCTTTGCTCTTGTTCAACAACAGGACCAGCAGCAACACCACGAGAGAGCCAACAAAAGAGCTCAGAGTCAATCCAGGGAAGAGGCTGAACCCTGCCAGGATACCGAGGATCGCGCCGACCGCCGAACCGCCGGAGACCCCCAGGATATAAGGTTCTGCCAAAGGGTTGCGCAATAAGGCCTGAAAGACCAATCCGCCCAGCGAAAGAGAGGCACCGACTGTTGCCGCCAGGAGCACCCGGGGCCAGCGCAGCTGCCAGACAATCACTTCCAGGGTTGCATCCGGCTCGCCCAGGCCCAACAACAGCTTCCAGGCTGCTCCGGTACCGCCAGACGAACCGATAGTCAAACCAAGCAGCATGGAGACAAACAGCAGCAGGCTGAGAACCAGCGTAACCGGGATCAGTTTTTTGTAGACCGGGATATAACCAATCATTACTCAGGGCCGTTGTTCGCGGGTGCTATTGAATTTCGGGATGAAGTAAATTTACCAGATGCTCAAGCGCATCGATCAACCTGGGTGACGGACGATCAAATAAATCCGCATCGACCACGTATAAACGTTCTTCTTTCACCGCCGGGATCTGCGGCCAGACCTGCCAACGGGCTTTCAGCTCCTGCTCCGAGTAGCCACCTCCCATTGAGGCCAGAATAACCACATCAGGCTTGAGAACCAACAGCTCTTCCCAGGAATAGCGTGGGTAGCCGGTACGATCTGCGGCCAGGTTGATGGCACCAGATCTGATCAGCAGTTGGTGCAGAAAAGTATCTGAACCCGCC
>DAOWJU010000318.1 GCA_030640215.1 Desulfuromonadales bacterium | reverse complement strand
TGATCGAGCACTTACCTTCGGTCTGTTCGGCAGTCGCAGCCCACTCTCTGGCAAACTGGATAACATTGGCACGATCGATACCGGTGTGCTTTTCCTGCCAGGCGGGGGTGTAGACACTTTCATCATCATAGCTTTTAGGATAGGCACCTTCGAGTTCACGATCAACACCAAACTGGGCCATCATAAGATCGAAGACAGTCGTGACTGCGATCCGGCCTTTAGAGGTTTCAAGGTAACGAACCGGGACGCCACGCTGCACGACATTGCCGTCAGAAAAATCGTCAAAGGCAACCTGAATAACATCTTCATTACCTTCCAGCAGGGAAAGGCCCGTAGCGATGTCGGAGCCGTCCTGGCCATCCTTCATCTGCAGATTCCACTCGCCTTTTTTCTCTTGCCAGCGGAAACCAAGAGTTCCCAGCGGCATACGCGGCTCCTGGCTGGTTTCATCCCAGACCAGATATTTAAAGTCGCCATTTTCTTCTTTGCTGTATCGCTCCAGGTCACCGGCTCTGGCCATGCGACCAGCAGTATAAACACCCTCTTTTTCCTGAAGTTCAATCAGGAAAGGAGTGTCCGTGTAACGTTTCAGATAATCCATGAAATAAGGCGTTTTCGCCTTGTGGTGGAATTCGCTGAGGATGACATGGTTGACCGCCATCCAGAAGGCACCATCCTGCCCGGCATGAGTCGGCAGCCACCAGTCGGCAAATTTAGCGGTCAAGTTGAAATCGGGAGAAAGGACTGTCACCTTGGAGCCATTGTGGCGAGCTTCGGTCAGAAAATGCGCATCCGGTGCCCGGGTCATGCCAACATTGGAGCCCATGACAGCGATGTATTTACTGTTAAACCAATCGGCACTTTCCGCAACATCGGTCTGCTCGCCCCAAATTTCTGGAGAGGCATTCGGCAAGTCGCAATACCAGTCGTAGAAGCTCAAGTTGGCACCACCCATCAACTGCATGAAACGCGAGCCACCCGCGAAACTGAGCATTGACATAGCCGGAATCGGTGAGAAGCCGACCAGACGATCAGCGCCGTACTTCTTAATCGTATAAATCGACGAGGCAGCAATAATTTCTTCGACTTCGTCCCAACTGGAACGCCGGAAACCACCTTTACCACGCGCCTGCTGATAGCTCTTGCGGCTCTCCTCATCTTCCATAATAGAGGCCCAGGCTTTGACCGGATCACCGTGCTCGGCTTTGGCCTTACGCCAGAGATCGCTCAATACCCCGCGCAGATAGGGATATTTGATCCGCAACGGGCTATACAGATACCAGGAGAATGAGATCCCTCGCTGACAGCCACGCGGCTCATAGGGGGGGAGTCCAGCCTCAAGCTCAGGATAATCCGTCGCCTGAAGTTCCCAGCCGACGATACCGTCTTTAACATGGACGTTCCAGGAACAGCTGCCGGTACAATTAACGCCGTGAGTGCTACGCACAACTTTGTCGCACTGACTGCGGTTACGGTAAAACTCTTCCCACTTACGAGACTTGGGGTCGATGATATTCTTAATCCAACTCATACTGTCCCTCCCTTGCCATGACGGGCACGTTCAACCAGGGGCTGTCGAACACCCTTTAATCTCCACCAACCGAGGACCCCGATCAAAATCATAAAGAAAGCGGTCACAAGAGCGACATGCAGAGTCAGACCTGAACCAATGCTGGGAGCCACACCCTCTGATACCGTAGCAAAAAAAACCACCAGGTCAGCCCGCTCGGAGTCAGTCAGGGGACGTTCGGCGTAAATCGCATCCATACTTTCGAAAGAAAGATCTTCCAGTACACCGGCGACCCCTTCTTCACCGTAATCTTCATAGATCGCAGTCAAATCAGGACCGTAGTTAGCGCCCGCCGCATAGCCCAACTCATGCCCGGCAATGCCGTGACAAGCCAGGCAAGGAGCCCCACCCGCGGAAAAACTGACGTTGCCTACATACAGGTCCTCTCCACGTTGCGGATCTCCCTGTTGGGCCCAACCCGGGGTTGCAAGCAGGAGTAATCCTACCGCCAGCAACGAGAAACAATTCAGCATTTGTCTAGTCATCAGGTCTACCTCACCAAGTTAGAAACGGCCAAATAACCAACGGTTATATTCATAAAGCAAAGGGTAATTCTTTGATCTGATTTGAAAGAGAATCCAAAACATTAAATTGCAATACTGTAAAACTGGAAAAAGCATATCGAAGATTGTTTACAATTCCAGTCAGCAGTTAAAATAATACAGTGTTTTATTTGTAAAATTGACCTATATCAAAAAAACAGAAAACTATTCACTTGAGTTTGACCATTGTCCGTTTATACTGACATCGCTATGCAAATTTCGCACAACGACTTCACAGATAATGTAACTGGCATTCTATTGGCGGGTGGCAAAAGCCGACGCATGGGATACGACAAGGCGCACATCGAAATCGGCGGGCATCGTCTGCTCACCCGCTCACTCGATCTGCTCTGTCATTATTTTGCAACGGTCCTGATCGCCGGTGATCGCCAAGACTTGGTACGCCCGAACATCCCGGCAATTCCAGACATCTATCCGGGCAGTGCCCTGGGCGGCCTCTATACGGGGTTGCAATCCGCCAAAACCGACTGGATCTTCGTCGCCCCCTGCGACATGCCCTACCCGGACGCCAAAATTCTTGAACTGCTGTTAAGACATCGCAATGGCGCAGATGCCGTGGTACCGAGGACTCCTGCAGGCTATGAACCGGTCTTCGCCCTCTATCATAAAAGCTGTTTGCCACACATGCTGACAATGCTGCAGCAGGAGCAATATCGCATCTACGATTTTTATCAGCGCATCAAGGTTCACTACCTTGACTGGCAGCAGATGCCGGACGGGTGGGAGCGTAGTTTGCTGAACATCAATACACCTGAGCAGCTTAAAGAGTTGCAGCTTGAAGTTTCAGAACAAGGAGCAGAGATGAGTCCACCTGTTGTCTCAATCGTCGCCAAAAGCGGCACCGGTAAAACAACCCTGTTGGAAAAATTGATTGCTGAGATGAAAGAGCGTGGCTTTCGTGTCGGAGCTATCAAACACGACGCACACAACTTCAACATCGACCATGAGGGTAAGGATTCGTGGCGTTTGACTCAGGCCGGAGCAGACACCATGCTGATTACCTCACCAGATAAGCTCACCATGGTGAAGCAGCATTCTAAGGAGCATGAGCCGACTCTGGCTGAAACTGTCCGTACCTATTGCCATGATATCGACATCGTTCTAACCGAAGGCTTCAAGAGAAGTACGATGCCAAAGATCGAAGTTCACCGCCGGGAACGCAGTGAAAAGCTACTCTGTCGTGACGAAGGGTATGACCCGTCATTAATCGCAGTCGCCTCAGACAGCCCTCTGCAGGTTGATGTGCCGCTTTACGACATTAATGACGCGAAAGGTCTCTGTGACCTGATCGTGGAGCGATTCCTGTCGTGAAACACCTCAGAATCCGGAGCAAGATCTGGCTGGAAGTCGATGGCCAGTCCTTTCTTGGTGACGGCCGCTACCGGCTGCTGTCGGCCGTGCAACGCAATGGTTCGATCAATGCCGCCGCCCGCGATCTGGGCATGTCGTATCGCAAGGTCTGGGCACAGCTCCAGGCCATGGAAAAATCGGCGCCCTTTCCTATTCTTGAGCGTCGTGTCGGCGGCAAGGGTGGTGGAGCTTCACAATTAACCGATGAGATTCTGGTACTGATGGAACAATTTCAAGAGTTGCGCAATCAGGTTAATAAGGTAGCTGATCGCTGCTTTGCCGCATCTTTCCATGAGAGTAAATATTGATGTTGAAACATCTGGCTTTCATCATTGTCATCCTGACCTCTCTTGTGCCGTCTGCTTTTTCCGAACCAGCGCGTACGGTGATGGTCTTTGCTGGCTCGGCCTCACAGCCGCCTCTGGAGGAAGCAGCACTGTCCTTTAAGAGAAAACACGGTATTCAGGTCTCACTGCATCTGGGCGGTTCTGGAGCCATGCTCAGCCAGATTCGGCTGACCGGCTTGGGCGATCTCTACATCCCCGGTTCACCCGACTATATGGTAAAAGCCAGAGAGCTTGATTTGATCGATGGTGAAGAAACCAGGCTGGCCTACCTGGTCCCAGCCATCCTGGTAGCGAAAGGCAATCCACAGCAGATCATGACTCTTAATGATCTTACACGCCCCGATGGTCGTGTCGGCATAGCTGCCCCCGGAAGCGTCTGTGTCGGTCTTTATGCCGTCGAAATACTGCATGCCAATGGGCTGGAGGAACGAGTCCGTCCGAATCTGCGCGGGCAGGTTGAAAGCTGCGCCAAGACGGCAGCGATGCTGCCTCTGGGTACGGTTGATGCCGTACTTGGCTGGCGCGAGTTTGCGTCATGGAACCCACAAGCTATAGAAGCAATCCTCCTCGACCCAGAAGAGATTCCACGCCTGGCCTACATTCCGGCCGCGCGTTTGCGTCAGGCAAAAAACCCGGAGAACGCCAAAGCCTTTGTTGCCTATCTCAAGTCAGCAGAGGGTCAGGCGATTTTTCGCAAATGGGGTTATTTCACAGAGGCAGAAGATGCCCGCAAACTGGCACCAGCTGCACGCATAGGTGGGATTTATGACCTTCCGGAGGGGTGGTAATGCTAAAGCGTGACAGTACATTCAAGGTCATCATGCTGCTGCCGCTGGTCTTTTTAACTGGCTACTTCCTGATCCTCGTCGGCAGTCAGTCTGCATTCTTCAGCCTGGATAATTTTCTTGAACAGCTTGGACAACAGGATATTCGTTCAGCAATCACCCTCAGCCTGATCGCCGCAACAGCCAGCACCGTCATTGCCATTATCCTGGCGATTCCTACAGCCTACGCCCTGGCGCGTATCGAGTTCCCCGGCAAACGTCTGCTTGATACCTTTATCGATCTGCCCATGGTCCTGACACCGATTGCGCTTGGCACCCTGATCCTGATGTCCTGGAACAGTGCTATTGGCAGACTCTTCTCTGATATCGGCTTGACCCTGCCCTTCACTCTGGCCGGTGTCATCCTGGCCCAGTTCACTGTCATTGTCGCCATCAGCGTGCGTATGCTTAAAGCAAGCTTCGAACAGGTCGACCGTCGTCAAGAACAGGTTGCCCGCCTGCTCGGGTGCACGGCGTTCAGCAGTTTCCTGCAGATCACTCTGCCGCTGGCCAAACGCGGAATCCTGGCAGCTATTATCCTCACCTGGGCACGCGCCATCGGCGAGTTTGGCGCTACGGTTATGGTTGCAGGTACTGCCAAGGGCCAGACAGCCACACTGCCGAGCAGCATCTATCTCGCCATGTCGATGGCCGACCTGCCCAGAGCGGTCACTTTGGTCGTTATTTTAATCAGCATTTCACTGCTGGTTCTTTTCGGGGTACGTATGGTTACGGAGTCTAAAAAATGATCCAGGTCGATCAACTGACTGCCGAACGAGGCGACTTCTTCCTGGGTCCAATCGATCTTGACCTTAAAGAGGGCTCCTATCTGACCATTCTCGGTCCGTCAGGCTCGGGAAAGACACTCTTGCTTGAAACCTGTATGGGGCTGCTGGAGCCACGCTCTGGAAAGATCCATCTTGATGGCAAAGAAGTCACAAATCTGGCCCCGGAAAAACGTGAGATATCGTATCTCCCTCAGGACTTGGCCCTCTTCCCCCATCTCGACGTTCGCGCAAACATTCTTTTCGGTGCCAAACAGCGCAAACTGGACGACAAGCTATCCCTGTCACGGCTCAGCGACCTGATTGACCTGCTCGATCTTCACAGCATCATAGATCGCCACGATGTAACCACACTGTCAGGTGGCGAAAAGCAACGGGTCGCCCTCGCCCGAGCCCTGCTGCCAGGCCCTCGCCTGCTCTTCCTTGATGAGCCTTTTTCGGCGTTGGACGCTACCATCAAGCGACAACTGCAAGTTAAGTTACGCCAGATCAACCGGGAGTTGGGCGTGACCATCCTGCACGTTACCCACGATCAGGAAGAAGCGTTTATGCTGGGTGAACAAATTGCCGTGATGATTGATGGTCAACTACGTCAGATCGGCACCCGCGATGACATCTACTACCGACCACAGTCACTGGATGTCGCGCGCTTTCTACGTAACCAGAATATTTACGAGATGGACCTGACAAACATCGATCAGGATGGTTTTCTGCAACTGGAGAATGGTATAACTTTAAAGGCTCCTGCCTGTCAGGGCGTTCAGGTTGGCGACCGAATTGCTGCAGTCATCAGAGCTGAAGAGGTGGTCATCATCCGACCGAATAAGCCAATCGGCCCGGAATTACAGGACAACTTGTTCCATGGCACGCTCAAAGATATCCTGGCCTTCGGCGGGACCCACACCTTGACCGTCAGAATTGCCAATTCAGGGGTTAATATAGACGTTGAACTGCCGAACTGCGCCATGCGTGATTTTGGCTTCAACATAGGTGATAAATTACAAATTTGTCTGCGTCAGCGCAGTCTCTGGACAATTAAAATGGATACGGTTGAAAGGGAGGAAAACGATGTTGCCATATGATGAGGCACTGCAGATCGTTCTGAAGACAGTGCAACCACTCACACCTTGCGAAATACCGACTGCTGATGCTGGTGGCCTGGTTCTGGCTGAAAGCGCACATGCGCAATGGGATATGCCACTCTGCGATAATTCTGCCATGGATGGCTATGCCATTGCAGGTCAATCGTCTGTTTCGGACTCTCCTCTACAAATCATCGGCGCTTCTTACGCGGGGCATCCGTTATCCGAAACAATCCCAACCGGGCAGTCCATCCGCATTACAACCGGGGCCGCACTACCGGCCGGGACAGACACAGTCATCCCTCTGGAGGATGCGAAAGAAGAGAATGGACAACTTCAGATCCAGGCACCAGTCTCTGCTGGTCAGCATGTTCGCCATCAAGGAGAAGAGTTTCAATCTGGTGAACTGCTTATTCAAGCAGGAACTTTGTTGCAGGCAGGCGAAATCAGCTTGTTGGCATGCGCTGGGATTGCCAGAGTTAAAGTTTATCCGCGGCCACGGGTTTCTATCATTTCAACAGGGGACGAACTGATTGAACTGGGAGAAAAACCAGGACCAGGTCAGATTATCAATTCCAACCTGCATTTCTTGACGGCACGGTTGCGGGAATGCGGCTGTGATCCCGTCTGGATTGGCATTGGCAAGGATAACACCGCTTCGCTGGATCAATGTATCACTCAGGCGATGGATGCAGATCTGATCCTTACCACAGGGGGGGTATCAGTTGGCGAAAAGGATCAGGTCCAAGATGCACTGGCCAATCACAGTTTCGAGAAGATTTTCTGGAAGGTCGCTATCAAGCCGGGGAAACCAGTACTCTTTGGCCTACTCGGGGAGAAGCCTTTTTTAGGTTTACCGGGGAATCCAGCCGCGACAGCAGCAACCTTTGAAGTTTTTGCCAGACCAGCCTTGAAGAAAATGGCAGGACATACAGACTACCATCTGCAGAAACGCAGCGGTGTTCTCACTGGGGAGGTTAAAAACAAGGGGGATCGACAGCGATTTCTCTGGTGCCATCTGGAGTGGCGCAACGACCAGTACGAAGTCACCGTTCAGTCACATCAGGGATCGGGTCAGAATCGTAGCATTCAGGGTGCTAACGCACTTCTGACCATTCCGGCAGGAACTGCACAGATTGCTCAGGGAGAGCAGGTTGAGGTTTTATTGCTTGAATGAATCCATGAGTAAGCCATCACGCAAACTCTGACAGAAGACTTCGCGCAAGCCTTCAGGTTCCAGAACCTGCACATGCGGTAGATAGGAATAGAGCCACGCCAGAATTTCCTTCTCACCGCTCGCTTCAAAGGTGAGCGTCAGTGCCCCATCATCTTCTTCTTGCAGCTTTTGGCTTGGGTGCCAGACCCGTTCGCGGATCAAATGACCAATTTCAGGACCAAAGCGGACTTTTATCGTCTGATGTTCCTCATCGATCAGGCCAAAAGCTGAACCGGTCAGATCGCCAGCAGAAAAACCTTCCGGGACCTCAAACCGATCATCAAGTACTGTTACCTGTTCGATACGATCAACAAGAAAGAGTCGCAAGGCTTGCCGATTGTGAGCATAACCACCTAAATAGAGCGCCCCGTCATAAAAAAGCAAAGTATAGGGATCGAAACGATAGGTTTCCGTAGCACGTCTTGCAGGAGTGTAAGAAAGGTCCAGTTGATACTGGTAAAGCAATGCCCGACGTAGTTCCTTCAAAAGGTCCTTCTTTGCTGCATAATCACGCTCACCTTGGGATTTGGGCGAAGCCGTTTCAGCAATTCTCTCCAGATGAGCCACGCTACGTGGCGGCAGACTCGAATGAATCCGTCCAAAAATGGCATCGAGATCATCCTGGAAAGGTGTTCCTTGCAAGAAACCCAGCTGACCGCGACAAAGGTGGAGCGTCATCAATTCTTCAAGCGAGAAGGTAATCGGCGGAAGTTTTTTATAGCCGGTGATGAAGCTGTAAAGCATCCGACCATCGTCTTCAGGCTCGGCAATCAATGGATAGCCAGCGTCACGGATTGCATCAAGGTCACGATAAATGGTTCGCCGCGTAACTCCGCACTCCTCAGCCAGTTCATCGACCGTTGCCCCGTAGCGAGCTTCAAGGATGCGAATAACATCATGTAGACGGGCGGCCTGGCTGTATTTCTTGGCTGGTTTGCCTGGTTTCTTTTTAGTTTTGTCCGTCATGTTTACTCGCTTATGCTGCCCTTGGGTATTGATAGAACGAACCGGCAGGGAGGCCCGCAAACAGGGCCGTATTCCTTATCCACCGCAAATTGTTAACGCAACAGGAAACCGGCAAAGGAGATGCCCTCCGCAAGGAGCAAGCCTTTTTGCGCACTTTTTTGGCGTTGAAAAAAGTACATCGTCTGGCGGTACGGGAACCGCCGGTTTTGCCTCTGCCTATAGATTGGCGACGGGGTGCGTATAGTGTGAGGACCCTGATTCCGGAGTAACTACAATTGACATTAGAATAGGTATTATGTCCCCCGACCGGAACCACCCTTAATCCTGACAGGCCCTTGCTTCTCCGGTCGCTTACCAATTTTATCGCGGTAATACTCCTCCAGAAGCACAAAATCAGCCTCAATATCACCACTAGGTTCAAACATACGATCGA
>DAOWJU010000063.1 GCA_030640215.1 Desulfuromonadales bacterium | reverse complement strand
GGGCCTTAATCATTAATTCACCGAACAACCCGACCGGTGCGGTCTACAGTGCCGAAACCCTTGAGTCCTTGGGGGCAATGCTGGAGCGTAAGCAGGCCGAACTGGGCAGAAGTATCTATGTGATTTCTGACGAGCCCTATGCACGGTTGGCCTTTGATGGCAACAGCGTGCCACCAGTCTTCAAATATATTCGTAATTCCATCCTGGTGACTTCACACTCCAAAGATCTGGCCCTGCCGGGAGAACGTATTGGTTACCTGGCCGCCAATCCGGCCATGGACGATGTTGCCCTGTTTATGGAAGGTGCCGTCTTCTGCAACCGCGTCCTGGGTTTTGTCAACGCTCCGGCCTTGATGCAACGCCTGGTTGCAGTTCTGCAGCAAGAAAGCGTCGATATCAATGAATACCAGGCAAAACGCGACATTCTGTACAAACACCTAACCGGACTCGGCTTTACCATGACCAAGCCGGGCGGTGGCTTTTACTTCTTCCCGAGATCTCCCATCGCCGATGACGTGGAATTCGTACGCCAGGCGCAGAAATACAACATCCTGCTCGTGCCGGGGTCAGGCTTCGGCGCACCCGGATACTTCCGTATCGCTTACTGTATCGACATGGGGATTATTGAACGTAGCCTGCCCGCATGGGAGAAACTGGCAAAAGAGATAGGCCTGTAGAAAGATGGAAAAACGTTTCCTCAACCCAATCGAAACCACCCAAGCCATTGCCGCCAGCGGCCGGAGAATTCTGACTCAGCCACTTGCCCGCACCTGGATACTCAGTTTGCTGGCTGGCTTCTACATCGCCTTTGGTGCCGAACTGGCAACCCTGGTCACCTCCGACACGGCACAGTATTTTGGTGTGGGGCTTTCGCGACTGCTCGGCGGCAGTGTCTTTTCTTTGGGACTTATGCTGGTCGTCATCTGTGGGGCCGAGCTCTTTACCGGCAACGTCCTGCTCACCAAGGGCGCGTTGCATGGGCAGGTCCCTTGGCAGAAGATTGCCGAAAACTGGACGATTGTCATCATCGGCAATCTGGTCGGATCGCTTTTTCTGGCCTGGTTAATGTTTGAGTCGGAGCTTTGGCAGGTCGGTCGCGTGGCCGAACATGCAGTCAATATCGCGACCGCCAAATGTGAGCTTTCTTTCGGTACTGCTCTGGTTCGCGGCATCCTCTGCAACTGGCTGGTCTGCCTGGCGGTCTTTATGGCCACGGCCGCCCGAGACATACCAGGCAAAATGCTGGCCTGCTATATGCCGATTATGGCTTTTGTCGCTAGTGGCTTTGAACACAACGTCGCCAACATGTATTTCATCCCCACAGGACTACTTCTGAAAGCAGAGCTAGGCCTGAATATCCCAACTCTTACCTGGTCGAACTTCTTCATCAGCAACCTGATCCCGGTCACCCTGGGCAACATTATCGGTGGTGCTGTCTTCGTCGGCTTCGCCTACTGGTTTGCTTATCTTAAAGGGACGCGTAGCGAGTAGGAGGAGACACCAATAAAGGTGACTTCAATTCAGAACCTTGCCAGAAAAAACGGGATAAGAACAGCATTCGCCAGGTCGATAAAAAAAGCACAAACTAACGGGACGATGATGAATGCCGTGTGCGAGGCACCGTAACGCTGAGCGACCGCCGACATATTGGCCATGGCGGTCGGTGTGGAGCCGAGGGAGATGCCGCCAAAACCGGCGCAGATCACCGCTGCATCATAGCTCTTGCCCATAGCGGGGAAAACGACAAACAGGGTCACGGCCAGGGCAACGATAAACTGGGCACCGAGAATTGTGAAAATCGGTCCGGCGAGATCAACCATGGTCCAGAGCTGCATGCTCATCAGCGACATCGCCAGAAAAGTGCCCAGCGAGATGTCGGCGATCAGGGAGATTGCGGGCTTGCGGCTTGGCCACTTGGTGCCGCTGAAGCGGGGAAAGTTCTTCGGCAGGAGGTTGGTTATCAAGATGCCGGCGAACAGGCAGGTGACGAATAACGGCAATTGCAGGCCCAAAGCTTCTAATTGTTCGTTGAGAATAAAGCCGAGGATAGCACAGATGTGAATGGCGAGAATCGCATCCAGGAAATCGAGGTGACCGATCTTGGTCTCTGGCCCGGAGTCTGAAACCCCGACATCCAAAGGCTCTTCGTCGGCCGGTTGCAGCTTGTAGCGGTTAATCAGCAGCTTAGCGATCGGGCCGCCCATGATGCTGGCCAGGATCAGACCGAAGGTGGCGCAGGCGATACCGACTTCCATGGCATTGGCAATGCCATAATCCGCCGCGATCCGCGGAGCCCAGGCGATCGCCGTACCGTGCCCGCCGATCAGGGAAACACTCCCCCCCAGCAAGCCAACAGGGGCAGCAAGCCCGAAGGCTGCCGCAACCGAAATACCCGTCAGGTTCTGCACAACCATATAAGCGATGGTGATTGTCAGCAGGATGATGAGTGGTTTGCCGCCCTTCACCAGGTCTTTGAGGCTGGCATTGATGCCAATGGTGGTAAAGAAGTAGACCAACAGAAAATCGCGTGCCTTAAGTTCAAATTCTATCTCGATGCCGGTCACCACGTAGAGCAACGCAATCATGACTGAAAAGATCAGCCCGCCGGTCACCGGTTCCGGGATACTGAACTCCTGAAGAAAACGAATAAGACCGTTTACCCTCTTACCGACGAACAGAACAATGATTCCCATGGTGACAGAGATGAAGGCGCTGATATGAAGGATACCGTTATCGAATTCCATTTGATCTCCACAGATAGTGATAATCGAACAACTTAAGTCTGTAAGTTTGAAGACATAATGAATCTATCTGGCACAATCCGGCTGACCAATTCTAACATAAGTTGAAGTTAGCACCACCCCGACCAGGCTGTTGAAAACAGGAAAAGTGGCTCTTTAAGTTTAAGCACACTCCGGCGACCATTTCATGACCACCGAATGCAGCGAAGTATTCAGCGCAGACCTGAAGTCCATGGAAGAAATGATAACCGCTGATTGAACTTGCTGAGCCTCTTTAAAAGCAGTCAGTCTGAATCATGTACGGAAGAAACTTTTAAAAGGTATACCGGAGGGTAACTATGTCTGAGATATTGCCAACAGATGGGGATTCTGGCACATGGGGAAATTCGCGATGGTTTATCGGAGACAGTTTGGGGAATTACCTTCTAAGACTCTCAAGAACCGAGTCACTAATATCTGAATTGACGGAAAAGAAAAACCGAGCAGAGACACCTTATTTCGTTTTCGGAAAATAGTTAACGCCTGGAATATTTTTAAAATCGATATCCTGCGTCCAAATAGCCGCATCATGTTCTTTAGCCGTTGCAAGAATAAGACTATCAGCCATCGGCAATTTATGCATTAAACTTAGCTTGGATGCGTTAATCGCCAATTTGGTTGTCAGATTAACAACCGTGCCTTTCTGCATCGCAGCAACGACTTGAAGTGCCTCATTCTCGCTCGTTTCTCGCAAAACAACTTTAAAAACTTCGTAGACAGTGACAACCGGCACAATCAGTTCGTCGATATTCTGGATAGGTGCATGGAAATTTTTCGCAGAAGGCTCGTCGGCAAAGTAAGCCAGCCAGGCTGAGGAGTCGACAACATTCATTTCCTGTCATTCTCCCGTTCAAAATCGGTGTTGATCCCTTTGAGGAAACCGCGGAGTTCTGAAATATCCCGATCAGGAATAAACTCAATTCTCCCCTCGTATTCGATTACTTGCATTTTTTGTCCCGGTCGAAGATGTAAAGATTCTCGCACTTCTCGTGGGATAACGACCTGAAACTTGGGTGAGACTGTAACTGTTTGCATAACACCTCTCTTATCGATAACGGCCTCGTATTACGCTAGCACTATCGATCAGGTTTTGCAAGTAAAAGTGTAAGCAAGTGATAGGAATTTGCTTTCAGTCGGTTGGCGCTGATGACGCCTGAAATCACTCTCCCGTCAATCACACGGCCCAAACTGGCTATTTTCTCCTCTACTTCCGGCCTAAAACCCAAAGCCCAGTCTTGACATTTACTAAAACACACCTTGTTTCCAAATACGTAACTATTTTTCTTAACCACACATCTCTGCACTCGGCCTGACATCCTTAACTCTCAACTGCACCGTCTCACGCCCACGAAATCGATTGATCTGCGGCGCTACCAACAAGTCAACTTCGCCTTGAAATTCCTCGCGACGATCAAGCATTCCAAAAGCAATCGCCGGATGGCTATGAGCCCCCTGGCAGACAGTAAAACGCAGGTGGTTATCACCTACGGTCTGTACCTGCATAGCGCGTACTGATTCAACAACCAGCAATGGTTCGGGGTTGCCCATGCCAAAAGGAGCCAATCCCTCCATCTGCCGGAGAACTTCAACGTCAATTTCTTCAAGGATCACCACTCCGTCATGACGAAGCTTGGGAATCAGGTCATCATCATCAAGTTGTGCTCTGGCATTTGCTTCCATAGCTGCAGCGAAAGCGGGAAGTTGCTCCCTGTTTAAGCTCATCCCGGCGGCCATTTCATGACCACCGAAGGCAGCGAGGTGATCGGCGCAGGCCTGAAGCCCATGGTAGAGGTGATACCCGTTAATCGAACGCGCCGAGCCTTTACCACTGTCACCATCCAAAGCAATCAACACGGTTGGACGGGAGTAACGATCCACCAATCGACTCGCAACGATACCGATCACCCCCGGGTGCCAGCCTTCACCACCGAGGACAATTGTGTGCGTATGATCTGCTGAAAGCGCGGCAACTGCGATTTCAGCCTCTTGCAGTGTCTGCTTCTCAAGTTCCCGGCGCTCACGATTGCACTGATCCAGATAGCGCGCCGTGTTCAAAGCACGAACCATATCCTGTTCCAGGAGGAGTTCGACGCCGAGGCTGGCATCTTCCATGCGCCCGGCAGCGTTCAGACGAGGCGCCAGTTGAAAACCGACGACTCCGCAACTAACCTCTTTAACTCCAGCCACCTGCTTAAGTGCCTTGATGCCGACCCGGTGGTTACTATCCAGAAGCGTCAGACCATATCGAGTCAGAGTGCGATTTATCCCTTGCAGGGGGACCAGATCGGCGATTGTCCCCAGCGCCACCAGATCGAGATAGTGACGCAAGTCAGGTTCCTGGCGATCTTTGAACCAGCCAGATTCCCGCAAACGTTTACGCAGAGCAACCAAGAGGAAAAAGGCCACCCCGACACCAGCCAGGTTCTGAAAAGGAAATTGCGAGTCCTGTCGCTGTGGATTGATCAGCGCGAAAGCATCCGGTAGCGTAGGGGGCGGTTGGTGATGATCGGTGATAATCAGATCAATACCACGTTCTTTAGCCAGCTCAGCCTCAGCATGAGCCGACACGCCACAATCTACAGAGACAATGACTTTGGTCCCCTGCACCGCGGCTTCCTTTATTGCCTCTGCCGAAAGTCCGTAGCCATCGCGCAGACGTAAAGGGATGTGATAGTCCATTTCAGCTCCACCCAGTTCACGCAAACCGGCAAAGAGCAGAACGGTCCCTGTGATACCGTCAACATCGTAGTCGCCATGTACAGCAATCTTTTCACCCTTTTCAATCGCGGCCTGGAGGCGGTCTACAGCGATCTCCATATCAGGGAGCAGAAAGGGGTCGGGGAGATCGGTAAGACGAGCGGATAGAAACTGACGGGCGGATTCAATGGAATAGTTTCGACCGATCAAAAGACGGGCGACAAGAGGAGAGAATTGCAGCTGTTGCTCGAATTCACCGATTGCAGAGAAGTCGGGCGTCTCATTGCGCGGCACCCAAAGGCGTTCGATTACGGGGTCCACGATAAGCCGACCTGGGATGAAGGTGCTGTGCGTGGCGGTTCAATCAATGTTCGGCCAAGATAGGGGCTGCGTCGGCCATCGTAGAAAGATTGTTCATGTGCAGCGTCATCCGGGTAAAGCCAGAAATTGCGCTGCAAGTTGACATCTTCCGGGACATTTTCACCAAGCACAACGTGATACTCTGCGGGCACTCCAAATGAGTTGTTCTCGATATGGTAATCGCGGGGATGAGAGGTGACAAAAAGGTTGACGTTATTGTTTATAAATTTGTTTTCGCAGATCACCGGGGAACCGAAATGAAAGCGAATGCCGGTGTAATTGTTACGCAACAGGTTACGTTCAATAAGGATTTCAGACTCATTGAAACGAATGCCAACCAGATTATCTTCAAATAGCGACTGTTCGATATAAACCTGAGAGTCCCAACTATGTATCGCGCTATCCGCCTGTCGGAAGATGCAATATTCAAAGACAGCTTCTTTGCTACTGAATAGATTGATTGCGCCCCAGAACCCGGCTTTCGCGTCAGGATCAACAGCCTCAAAGATTATCGGCTCAGCAGGCGTCCCTACCGCGTGTACCTGGCCCTTAATGATCAGTTCGTTACCGGGAAAATGTGGATGATCAACAAAATCTCCAGGGCCAGCATCGGCAGCCATGAAACGCACCCTTGTCCCCGGCAGAATAGTCAATTTGACATCCTCCTCCAGGACGACATCACCGGCGACCAGAACATCACCCTGCCATGTCAGGTCGCCATGCAAGACGCCCCTTATGACAGGTCTGCGTTCAGCAAGACAACCGGCGAGCACTAAAAAGAACGCAACAAGAACCAGCCAGTGCAAAGTTTTGTAATAAGACAGGGACATAGTCGACATGCTGTAAAAACTAAAAGCACAATCAAAAAGCTGTCATTCCAGAAGGTGTAATCGGGAATCCAGACTTTAGAACCATGGATCCCCGATAGAATCATTCGGGGATGACAGATTGCTTTTCCTGACAAAAGAAATCGGGCCGGAAACAAGCTCCGGCCCGATGATGAACATGTTACTTTTTCTCAGCCTGTGGATGAGATCGCAAAAACTCAAGATCCTGGCGAACCCGGTCTGAGCCGGGACCGGTCGGACTGATTTCCAGGAAACGCGTCCAGGCCTTCTCGGCTTTGGCGAAGTCTTGTAAATCGTAACGATAGACAATGCCTAGATTGTAAACACTCGTGGCATGAGTCGGATCGACTTCATTAGCCTTATTAAAGTTTTGAATGGCCCGATCACACCAGCCCAGACGTTT
>DAOWJU010000139.1 GCA_030640215.1 Desulfuromonadales bacterium | reverse complement strand
GGACTGGCAACGTAAATGAATACAGCAATCAACATAATCTTAATACTGACCAACAGATTGTCGACATTGTATTCCCGCAAATTGTAAAGAGCGACACTTATCAGGATTAAAACTGCCGCCAATGAATCGGATTTTCCGGCAGCATGAAGGCGGCTGTAAAAATCGGGAAATCGCAAAATACCGATAACACCGACCGTGGAGAAAAACAGGCCGGCAAGCAGAAAGATTACGACAACAATGCTCATAAAGAGCCCCCCTTCGTGCTATCTGCGCCATCCAGAAAGGTTGCTTCTTTATCGAGGACTGCCTCAATAATTTCCTCAGAGTCGCGTTTACGCAGGAAAAACTTTGTGACCCCCAAGGTGGCGATAAAATTGAGCAGAGCGTAGGCGATCGAGATATCGACAAACATCGCCAGATCTTCGTAAAGGACACCGATCAGCAACAATAGTACCGTCGCCTTAGTGCCGATAACATTGCCGCCGAGAATCCGGTCGAGCACCGTCGGCCCACCAACAACCCGGTACAGACACAACAGCATAAGCAGGAGCAGCACGATCGCTACAAAAAGAACAACTTTTTCTACCATATTATTCAATCTCCAGCGCTTTGGCGATCTGACGTTCCATTTCACCCGGCAGGCTTGCTGCGGCTTCCTCGGTAAGCGCATAAACTGCGACCTGATTTTCGTGGATATTGACTGTAATGGTTCCCGGAGTCAGGGTGATCGATTGGGCAAAGGTGACCTTGGATATCGGCCGCTTGAGTTTGGTCTTGAAACGTATGACATGTGGGTCGATCATTTCGAACATGCGGGGATGCAGGACCACGTAAGCTATCTGCAGGTTGGCGATGATGATCTGGTAGAAGAGCCAGGGCAGGTAAGTGATGAAGCCCAAAAGTCCTCGCGCGCAGGATTGATCATCATCACCGTAGAAAAGCAGATCGTGACTGAAATGAGCAACCAGCAGGCAGCAGATTACGCCCAAGGTCAGGTGGAAGGCATCAAACATACCCGAGAGAACGACCCAGAAGGTAAACATCGCTATAAATGTGGCAAATTTTGTTTTCATGATCCTCTGCAGTTACGCAGTGTTTTCTGTACAACTCAAGTAGTCAACCAACACAAGAATAGAAAGATGTAGAACGTCTGTCTAACCACTAAATCGCCACATGTCTTAGCATGTTTTCATCTGGCTGGTCAAGAGAATCTGGACATCCCACAGAGCTCTTGTCTGTCCTCTTCTACTCGTTTATAATTAGTGAATCAACAGGGGTTGGATTAAATCCTGACAATAGCAAAACCTTGTTTTATTGTGCCCTGATTTTACTTAATGTGAGGCGTTATGAAGGAAAAGCTGAAGGTCGCAGCGGTTCAATTCAGTATCACTTTCGGTGAGATAGACCGGAACCTGGTGAAAGTTGAGGCGGCCCTTGACCGGGTGGCAAAGCAGGGCGTGAAGCTGGCGGTCCTGCCGGAAATGTGGAGTGCAGGATACGACTACAAGCGCCTGGCCAGGCATGCTGCCGAAACCCCCCGGGTGATTGAAGCTCTCTGTCGTCACGCTGCTGAACTCAAGCTAGTTGTGGTCGGTAGCTTGCCGGAACAGGACGGTGGAAAAATTTACAATACTGCTTATGTGATCGATCAGGGTGAACTGGTAGGCAGTTATCGCAAACTCCACATGTTTTCAACCATGGGTGAGGATCGTTTCCTTTCTCCTGGTAACAGCACGCTTGTGGTGTCAACCTCGGTAGGTCGCCTTGGTATTGCGATTTGCTACGATTTGCGTTTCCCGGAACTCTTTCGCAAGATGGCGCTTGAAGGTGCCGAGATTATCTGCCTGCCCGCAGAATGGCCCAAGCCTCGTCAGGAGCCCTGGCGGACTCTGTTGCGCGCCCGAGCCATGGAGAATCAACTTTTTGTGATCGGGACCAACTGTTGCGGTGTTCAGGGTAAGCTGGATTTCTTCGGTATGAGTCTCTTGCTGTCAGTTAGAGGTGAAGTGCTTGCTGAAGGTGGGGATAGTGATGTCGAGCTGATCGCCACCTTTGATTACCAGGAGATGGTTGACTGCCGGGCGCAGATTCGTTGTTACGATGATCGACGACCGGAGGTTTACGGTAAGTTACTTTAGTTTGCGATTATTGCCGCCTGCTTTCGAATTCTATTTTTTGTAGTATAATCAGGTTGTTAATTTTCTGAAGAGGCTTTTACATAATCTGTCTGAGAGGGAAGCATGAGACAGTTACTTATCAGTTTTGTCGTGTTCGTTCTTGTCGCGCTGACGTCTGTGGTTTTTGCCGACAACTTTGACGATGCTATGCAGGCCGCCAGTGTTGGTGATTATAAGAAAGCCTACCAACTATTTCTGGTCGAAGCCGAGCAAGGCAGTGCGGGCGCTCAAACAAATATTGGCCTCATGTACGCTGATGGCTTAGGCGTCCTGCAGAGTGACAAGGAGGCAGTCAAGTGGTATCGCATGGCTGCCGAGCAAGGTGAGAGGCGCGCCCAGTACTATTTGGGCAACATGCTTGCAGAAGGCCTCGGAGTTCCACAGGATTATAAAGACGCGGCCAAAAGCTATTATTTGGCTGCTATGCAGGGTCACGTCAGGGCTCAATACAAACTCGGGCTTATGTATCTGAAAGGCCAGGGTGTCGTGCAAAGTAGTGAAAGCGCTTACGCCTGGTGGTCTTTGGCGGCCTCAAAAGGGCATGAAGAGGCTCAAAAGTACAAAGACAGCGCCCAACAACAGATGACACCCAAGCAAATCGCAACAGGTCAGAAAATAGCCAAACAGATTTGGGCGGAGTTTGGGAATTAGCCCCTTCTAGAAGTCTGTCGGATAATCGATGAACTGGATGCTAGTTAATGGAAATCACTCGTCGCCTCTGAATAAGGGGCGACTTTTTTGTTGATAATACCGCTACTTCCCCATCGGTTGTGCCTGGCCGCGGAACTCATCAGGAACCTCATCCAGTGAGTCGGTAAAGTGCAATTCGCCTTTGCCGTCGGAATAGAGATAACGCTGTGTTTTTTTTGTTTGGGACTTACTTGCAGGCTGGGTCGTTTCCTGGCCCGACTTGTTGATCGTCGGTGCTGTAGCCTTCTGCTTTTTCTGCTGTTTGTCGATAACCGCTTCAATCGATTTCGGTGCGGTTTTCTGCTCGTTGAATGCAAGGTCGATCAAGCGATTGCGAAAATCCTGGTAGAAGTTGCTGACGGCAGCATGAGCTGGATGGACAGGGGGAACCTGCACCAGGAACTGGTCGATGACGAGCATCATGATAAGAAACAGAAAGGTCCAGAAGATTGGTTTGATCAGGCGATGCATAAGTCCTCAGTGCGAATCGTAGCTTAAATGGTTGTGGCTATAACGATTATTCGTGGTCTGTATTATTTATTAATGCAATGGTATAGCATTCGTATTCTAGGCCTACCAGGTTGGTTAAATCAAGTCTCACGGCGTTCCCTTTAGCCGTTAACTGTGCTATGGTCGCTAACGTTTCTGCCAAACAGAAAATTCCATCTGACCCGATTCAAGAAAACAGGACAGCATACTTATGAGCGAAACCCTTTACGACGTATTGATTATTGGTGGCGGACCGGCCGGATTAACTGCTGGACTCTATACTTCCCGTGCCAAGTTGAAAAGTCTGCTGGTGGAACGAATGATTCTCGGTGGTCAGGTGATGACTACGACCAAGGTGGAGAATTATCCAGGTTTCCCTGGTGGCATAGATGGCCCCGATCTGATGGTGCGTTTTCAAGAACACTGCCAGGAGTTTGGCCTGGAAACGATGACCGGAGAAGTGACCGGCCTGGTTGATAAGGGTGACGAGAAGATTGTCACTGTCGATGGCAAAGAGTTTCGAACCCGGGCGGTGATCATTACGACCGGTGCCGAACCGAGCAAACTTGATGTTCCCGGTGAAGTCGAATTCACCGGACGTGGGGTTTCTTACTGCGCCACTTGTGACGGTGCTTTCTTTCGCAATGTGCCTGTTGCCATCATCGGCGGTGGTGATACGGCTGCCGAAGAGGCCCTCTTTCTCTGTCGTTTCGCCAGTAAGGTCTACATGGTTCATCGCCGTGACGAATTGCGCGCCACCAAGGTTCTGCAGGATCGTATCTTTGCCAATGACAAGATCGAAATGGTCTGGAACAGTACCGTTGAGGAGGTCGTGGGTGACAATACTGGTGTCACCAGCCTGATCCTGCGCAATAAAGTGGATGACTCACAGCGGACCCTTGAAGCCGTTGGCATGTTTGTGGCTGTAGGAGTAACGCCAAAGGCACATTTTCTTGCCGAGATACTTGACCTTAATCCAGGTGGCTACATTCTGACTGATTCAGATTGTCGAACCTCGATGCCCGGCGTTTTTGCCGCTGGAGATGTGCGTAAAAAGATCCTCAAGCAGATCGCCACGGCGGTTGGTGATGGTGCGATAGCCGCCATTGTCGCCGAGAAGTATCTGGATGATATGGAATAAAAGCTGTAAGGTTGTAAGGTTATAAAGCTATAAGTGATTTTCTTTGCCCCTTTGGGGTATTGCTATGACAATTTAGGAGGGATGTATGCTCGCCAAGGTTCTATCTGGGGCGCTGCTCGGCATTGATGCCTACCCGGTTGAGGTAGAGGTTGATATCGCCCAGGGGCTACCACAGTTTGCTACAGTTGGTCTTCCCGATGGTGCGGTCAAGGAAAGCAAAGATCGCGTCAAGTCTGCTATCAAAAATTCCGGTTACGAATTTCCCACTCGTCGAATCACAATTAATCTTGCTCCGGCCGACATCCGCAAAGAAGGCGCAGCCTTCGATCTGCCAATGGCGGTTGGTCTGCTGACGGCGACTGGTCTTGTGCCGTCGGAGCGTGCCGCACGTTTTCTCTTCATGGGTGAACTCTCTCTGGATGGCTGCATTAAACCGGTACGTGGTGTCCTGCCGGTGGCTGCCGCTGCCCGGCGTTGGGATCTCGACGGACTGATCGTACCTGCCGCCAATGCCGAAGAGGGAGCTCTGGTGAATGGTTTGCCGGTCTATTCTGTAGCAACTTTGGGTGAAGTCGTCGATTTTCTTACCGGCAACCGGGCGTTAGAACCGTGTCAGGTCGATATTGCCGCGATGATCGGTAAAGCCGTGCAGGATGACGTCGATTTTTCTGAGGTACGCGGCCAGGGACATGTCAAGCGGGCTCTTGAAGTGGCGGCCGCTGGCGGCCATAATCTGCTGATGACAGGTCCGCCCGGCAGTGGCAAAACCATGCTGGCCCGGCGTATATCGACGATTTTGCCAGCGCAACCCTTCGAGGAAGCTCTGGAGATTACCAAGATCCACTCGATTCTTGGTCTGCTGCCTGCTGGTCAGGCCCTGGTTGCCAAGCGGGTCTTCCGTTCCCCGCACCACACCATTTCCGATGCTGGGCTGATCGGTGGCGGCCCTCATCCACGACCGGGTGAGGTCTCGCTGGCGCATAATGGCGTACTCTTTCTTGACGAGCTGCCTGAGTTTAAGAAAAATATCCTCGAGATGTTGCGGCAACCTCTTGAAGATGGCCAGGTCTGCATCAGTCGGGCAGCGCTGAGTTT
>DAOWJU010000073.1 GCA_030640215.1 Desulfuromonadales bacterium | reverse complement strand
CCGAGGGTGTAATCGGGAATCCAGACTTTAAAACATGGAGCCCCGATAGAATCATTCTGGGATGACGGACTTTTTTGTAAACCATTCAGATTGTGCTGAATTGTTACAGAGTTTCACACAACATGTCCAGCGCTCCGGCCACCCAATCAAATCCGATTCGTTCCTGCTCAAGCCGCAACTGATCACCCAGGCGATTCTGACACAGATCGTCGTACACCTCATACTCCACAGTGGTCAACCGAGGCAGGTCTCGTTGCTCCTGCTTCTCCTCAGCCCCCCAATGCAGCTGATGAGCAAGTAGAGTCTCACGGTCCATCAGAAAAGATACTGTGGCAGGAAAAGTGACGCGCAGCTGATCAAGAATAGCAAAGCCATGAGTGTCGATATCGCCCCAATAGTAGATATTACAATTTTGCAACCACTTCGCTGGCTTCAACCCATCGAAGCCATACCCAGAGCCAAAAATAACCATGCCCTGCGAAATCATCGGGAAGGCAAGAAAGTTGATCTCATTCTCTGTAATGAAGACCCTTTTCACTGGCAAATCGAGCCTGGCAAAGGTCTCCATGGTGACAGTGACATCCTGATCCGTCCCGGTGGGGAAGAGCGCGAGGTCAGGGTCCAAGAGACGGAACCGCAAGCGTAGGGGTTTGTCACGAAACCCGTAGCGCCGACAGAAGCCGGTCACACCACGGGCCGTTTCATCGATTTTATTCTGCGGCAGCACCAGATCGAAAAGCTCTGCAAGCACAGCTCGGTGATTCTCGATAAACTTGCTGTGAACTGCGGGGATATCCACCTGTCTCAGGTAGATGTCAGGACGGGGATGACTTTGCAGCCAGGAAATAACATCCAACAACAGTGGCCATTCGTTGGCGAGATCAAGGGCACGAAGAGGTCGTTTCTCCAGCCAGACAAGTAATTGCGGCTGTCGCTCTCTGGACAAGTCCAGCAGAGCAGAAAAGCGTTCAGCAGCGCGACGCTTACCAATCCAGGCGAGAGCATCCGCCATTGAATCAATCCAGATCTCTGACGGTACGGAATTACTCCCCAAGACACGATGCTTGATGCTTCGCCGTACCACACGGTAATGTTTGGCTTCGCGATCAATGCGGTCGATCCAGCCACGTACGTCGTCAAAGCACTCCACCAGCTGCTTCGAACTCGGCCCTTTCAATCTTAAACGTTTGGGGAAAAGTGTTGTTCCGCCAGCAAGTTCGGCCAACAAGGCTCCCCTATCCCACAATCTCTGCACCTGGGCATGCAGATCTGCTGGCGTTGTCCAGATCATGATTGCAGCTTCTGCTTCTCTTCTCGATACTCCTCAATGGAGAGGTTGCGTAGCGAGGAGGTACGTCCGTTCTCATTGTGCACAAAGCCGACGTTGGCGATGTAAGGTTCAATGATATGGATCTTCTGTAGCGGCGTTATGATCAGTAGTTGCAGGTTTAACTGTGCAAAGAGCCTGAGCCCGTACTGTGTCGATTCATCCGAACCGCGGCCAAAGGCTTCATCGATTACCACGAAACGAAACGAGCGTGAACGAACCTCACCCCATTCCAAACCGAACTGATAAGCGAGGCTGGCCGCCAAAACAGTATAAGCTAGCTTCTCCTTCTGCCCTCCTGACTTACCCCCCGAGTCGGCGTAGTGCTCATGCTCGCTGTCATCCTCGTGCCAACGCTCACTAGCGGCAAAAACGAACCAGTTACGCACGTCTGTCACCTTTGCTGTCCAGCGGCGGTCCAGTTCAGATTGCCCCTCACGTCCACGGAAACGCTCGATAATCCGACGCACCTGCAAAAACTTGGTCTCCGAGTACTGGGCATCGTCCGAACCGGTGAGTGTACCCTCTGTGCAGGCACGAAGTTCGGTCTGAAAATCGCGGATGTCGGCATCGCTTGAGGATTGTGCTTCGAGCACAATGTAGCGTCCCGGGTTGTAGTCGATCTGGGTGAGTGACTCATTAATGCGGGCGACGCGTTCCTTGATAGTCTCCCGTTCCCGCACCAGTTGAGACTGGAAATTCGCCACCTCACGAATGGTGTTCTCGTTGAGCAACTCCTTGAAACGCGCTTCAAAACGAGGCAAGTTATCGGCGCTCAGCTGCTCCAGCATGGCGCTATACTCACCCGCCGCCTCTACCGCGACATCGACCTCCTGGGTTTCGAGGGGATAGGCCGTGCTGTAAGAGCGCATGGCATCAATGATCTTGTCGCGAAGACGCGTGAGCTTTCTGTCTTCGGCATCGATCCTGGTCTGTAGCCAGTCACGCATTTCTCGCTCCCGGATATCGCAGGATTCAACCGTGAGTTGATGCTCACCAAGCTCTTCCTCGCGCAGTGTGGTGAGTCGAGAAAATTGTTCGTCATGATCAGATCCAGCTGAATCAATAAGCTGTTGAGTCTGCTCTCGCAAAGTTTCGGCATCATGCCTTTTCTGCTCTGCTCTGGACCGACTGTCTTTTCGTTTTTCAAGTTGCTGCTCAACCTGAGTGAGAGCCTCTTCCAGCTCCTCAAGTTGTGCTGCGAGAGTTTTGAGAATGTCGGAAGACTCCTCCATCTGGCGTTTTTCCTCCTCCAGACGTGCCATCTCAACCGTCATGGACTGCCAGTCCAGCTCGCGAAAATCACAATATTCAACGAGCTTTGAGAGTGTTTCCAGTCGAGTATTGATCTTTTTCTGTTCGCTCTCCAGCTTCGCAATATGACTGCCCATCTCACCAAGCCGAGTCTCCAGCAGATGCGCCTTCTCCTGGAGTGCTGTGATCTTGGCTTGATTACTCCAGCCCAGAACATAGCGGCTGCGATCATTAAGACGATGACGATCATCTTTCTCATGTCGCTCTCCTGGCGCTTTGATCTGGCCAGCCAGAGTGATTGCCTTGTTAGCACGTCGAAACTGCTCCTGAGTTGCGCAGCAAACCACATCAAAACGATGCGCAATCTCACGCTCCAGCCAGTCGTAGCAAAGAGAATCAGGTTTGACAGAAAGTTTGCGCGCAAGCGAATCAGGTTGCAAGGAGGGTAAATCTGCCCGCTTCCTTGCCCGCACCCGATAGTAGACCAGACGCCCTTTGAGATGAGTACGATCAACCCATTCGGCCACCTTAGCATAATGCTCATCCGGTACCAGTAGTGACAAACCGAAATTGTGCAGCATCCGTTCAATGGCCCCTTCCCAGGACTGATCTTCTTCGCGCACCTGAATCAGTTCGCCAGCAAAAGGCATCTCCTCTTCTTGCAGCTGCAGGGCACTACACAAGGCGCGACGCATGGCTATCTGCCTTTCATTGATATTGCTGCGCCGAGCCTTCAAACCGTTGATTTCAGCAGTCAGGTCAGTATGTTCACGCCGTCCTTGAGCAAAGAAGACCCCCGCTTCATTGCGTTCATTCTGAATTCTGGCTTCATTTTGTGCGACATCTTCCCGCAACGACAGACACTGCTGATGTTGAGCCAAAAAAGCCGGTTCATTGTCTGCAGGATGGAACTCCAGGCTTTTCACCAGTTCGGCATATCGACCCGCTTTTTTTCGTCGCCTGCTCTGTTCTTCTTCCATAACCCGAAGCTCTTCACTGAGCCGCTCAAGTCGGTCACCACCATTTTCCGCTATGGTATGCCGTAATTCCCGTTCGCGTCCGTTAAGGGATGATTTCTCTTCATCAAGACGCTCGATTCGTGTGTTGTGACGAATCAGTTCTTCGTGAAGAGTAAGGAACCGTTTCTCCAGTAATTCAAGTTTATGACCGGAGAACCATGGCCTGAGGGCCTCTCGACAAGTGCGCAATTGCTCGGTAGCCATCAGCATTTTCTCGTGCCGGTCACAGTCAACAACCAGAGGATCCAGCAGCGCGACCTGACGTTTAGCCTTAAGTACAGCTTCATGAGCACGGTTGAGGTCGTCAAAATGACCGATAAGAGCTGCGATACGAGGCGCAACATCAAAGGGTTCGAGCATGTGGGTGCGAACGAAATCAGTAAGATTGCCTACCGACTTTAACGACACAGTCTGATGAAAAAGTTCCAGAGCCTGCTCATTATCGATACCGAACCGGCGTCGGAACCAGGCGCCATAGGGAGGGAAGCTATCGAACAGGGTGACACCTGCACCACGCAACTTCTTGCGTAAACTACCAATCTCAGTACCAAAACGAGCAAAATCGGTAGCAATAGAAAGATCCTGTTCAGCGGCGACAAAAAAGCGCGCAGGTTGCCCTTGCGTATCCTTCATCCAGAACACTTGCGCCAGCGTCACGGTTTTATTGTACCCGGCGTTGTGAAAGACCCCCAGAATCACCGAATAGTTATTTTGATCGCGCAGGGCGACGGGCTTGGCGCTGCCACTTACTTCGTTGCGTTCGGACTTGTAGTATCCAAGCACATAAGAACGCAGGGTACGCTCGCGAGCATCTGCCCCGGCCGCCTTATTGTAAGCGACACGTTGGGCTGGCACCAGCAAGGTGGTCACTGCATCGACCAGGGTGGACTTACCAGAGCCGATGTCGCCAGTGAGTAAGGCATTCTTGCCATCAAGAGTCATCGTCCACACTCGGCTGTCAAAGGTGCCCCAGTTGAAGACTTCCAGACGCTGCAGGCGAAAGCCTGCCAACTGGTCATCGCCGAGAAACTCGAGTTCCAGTACCTTACTCATCAGTCGCTTCTCCTGATTCGGTCAACTGTTTCTGATAAAGTGCCAGACGCTGGTCAAATTCCGACAGCCACTGAGCATCTACAAATGCTTTGAGAATTCGTCGGACCTCGAACATCCGCTCCTGTCCACGCAACCGGCGAACAAAACCAAGTTCCGCGACCTTGTTCAGATGAGTATCAACCTGATCAATCAACCGGGTCTCATTGCTCCCGGCAGGTAAAAAGAGGCGCATCAGATCAACCACTTCGTCGCGCGAGATGATCAATCTGGTATCGCCGCCACCAGCATCAAACTCTGCCAATTTCTTACGCAACAGCGCCAGCAGCAGGCTGACCGGAAATGATAACTGACGACGCGCCACCAGACGTGGTAATTTGACAGGTGAATCCTCGTTATCAGAATCAGACCGTGAGCAGAGAAAAGCATACCCCTCAGCTTCATCCAGCATCAATTCCAGGCCGAGCACAACCACATAGTCGCGCACCTGAGCCTGCAAAGAAAGCAAACTGTTCCAGAGAGACAGATTATCGTCCTGGTAGACGACGCCCTTGAGGAGCGGCACCACAATCATTGAAAGGTCGTGATTTTCATCATGTGCAGCCAGTTTTGTACTGACGATTTCAACCATCATTGAGTCCTCACAAAAAGCACGCGCGGCAAACTGGCCTGGCGGATTGTACCTTCTTCAGTTTGCCATTCAATCATATCGATAGTTTCCTCATCCACCACACTATGCGGCCAACCACTTGCCAACTGCAAATAGGTCACAAGTTCGGCCAACCCATGTCGCAACGGACGAGCAGATACCAGTTCACTCAAGCTTATCTGTGCGCGTGACTGCAACGATTGGCGTATGTTACGAGTAAGCTCCGTCTTGTCAATGACAACTTGGTCATAAAGAGCCGCTGCATCCACCTCGGCATCGCCCACCAGCAACGCCACATCATCAATCACCGACTTGACAGGTGGCCTGTAGAGCGGTCGCTCCATCGGCAGATCGATACTAACAGCGGTACTATCTAATGACATAAAACTCCCGGACGGCGGCGTTTCGCGAAGAGCCAGTACGCGTCCTTCTATGCCATGTAGAATATCCATAATACGACGATTTTCCAACCATGCCTGGTCATCTAAGAAACGTCTGAGCTGTTGTGAAAGTCGAGCAACTGTGCGTTGAGTGCTTTCGCCAGCTTCAAGCCAATCGTAATGAACACGCCGTAAACGGGGCTCCGGCTGCATTTCCATAACTGGTGGCAGCGCCAGGACCTGATCCAGCAGGAGGCTCAGCTCCTCCTGACGAGTTTGTGACATCAAAAAGTCCCAAAAGGCGCGAAAGCTTTTGCCTTGGTCTGAATCGGCAATCGAGTCACGTTCGCCCATAATCTCTTCGAGCAATTCTCCTTTAGAGCCATCCCAAAGCGCGATCTGCTCGCGAACTCGCCGATCAAGAGTACGAAAGTTTTGCTCCACCTCACGAAAGTCAGTCAATAATTCGCGAGCCAGTTGCAAAAACTGCTGAAAGCGGTCTTTGAGCGCAGTATCATCCAGTAAAGGGATATCCCCGATCCGAATCCGTTCAATTTCAGCGTTGATGTCATCACGTCGTTTATTCAACTCGGCGATGCGCATCTGCGGATCAGTTTCACTTCCAGCGCTCATTTGCCTCAATAATTCAAAGAGAGTCAACAGTCGCGATTCGGTGCCAACAAAACTCCGTGCGGTGAGACTCTCAAGCCAGGAGATTGCCTTCTCGGTAGCAGGAGTCAGATCAAAATACGGTTCATCTGATCCGGCTGGATAAAACTTACGTAACCAGCCTTTATCGTTCTCCGACCAGTCATTGAGATAAGCAGTCGCAGGCTTTGGAAAAGTCTCTGAGCCATGTTGTTCCCGCAAGGCAAATAGCTCATCTTCAAGTGCTTCAGCAAGATCAATTTTAGCCATTTCTCGCACATTGGGTGCAATAAACACCCGGTGTAAAAAACTCGCAACCAACGGCGCATGCGGCGAATTTAACAACCGCCAGGCCGGGTGACGTTGGCGCAACAGATTTAATGTTGTGTAGTCCAAACTCATAGGTGGAACTTCCTCAAAGTTTCGTCCTGAATGATTATCACATTAACCCTCCACGCACGACAGAATATGTCACAAGAGCGAAGAGCGTCCCCCTCTCAATCTCAATCCATCAAATCCCAAGCCGTAAGTTTTTCTTGATTTCCTTCTGCAGTGCAGGAAAAACCCCGACCTCTTTCGCATACTGATCCCAGTGAGCGACAACATCAACCACATGATCGATGATTTCATCCACATCTTTTTTGCTGAAATGACCGATACAGGCCTGCGCAACAGCGTGTAAATCCAAACGGGTGAAGTCATCCCGCTTGCCGTTGAGAGTGAGTTGGTGCGAACCGACCCAAGGTGAATCCTTCCGGTAGCTGTAAGCAATATCGAAAGCCGGTGCCAATTTCCACTTCAGATCGGCTTGGTCCAACAGAAAGGCAACATTCTTGGCGTGGTCATCCTGATTACGACTAACGACATTGAACACCATCCGCCGGAAAATCTCGATCGCTTCCTGACGACTCAATCTCAGCTTTCGAGCGACTGCAAAGAGTTCTTCATAGCTGTATGTACCGGCTTTTTTGTAATCAGAATGATCCATGCCGCACAACGAAAGCATGTGAACCTTGTTGTTGTCATAACGATCAAACCGCTTGGTCATAAAATGAGACCGTCCGTTCTCGTGCAGGAGTTCTGACGGCGACATCTCGATTCCGGCGTCGGTCGCCATGCGATAATAAACATATTCCATCAGTCCATAACCTTTGGGATCACCGAAAGTCTGGCTGTTACTGCTTTTCTCGGCAACACCGTCGAACTTCAGAAGATAGTGTTCATACCCCTTGGAAGCTGTGAGTTGTCCAGAACGAATTGATGTGCGCTGCTGATTGACAGCAACGACAGCCTTGGCCCGCGCACCACCAGCAGAGGTCCCGAGCTGAAAGATTGCTTCCATACCCGTGTCGTCAACATCTTCGGACTCTACAGTCAGGTGAGCTCTCTGATCGAGTACACGCTGCGCCATAGCAATCAACGACTCTATCTCCAGATTACCTGCCGGGTTCCTTCCTCGCTCACGCATGGCCGGTGAATACTCCAGAGCTCCCATCCCCCGGGAACCGCTATAGAGCAAACGCTCAAGAGCTGTAAATGAAGCTGAACTGCGGCCCTGCCTAGCTAACCAAGCGTTAATAACTGCATTGCCGAAGTCATCAGGTAGAGAGTCGGCAAAGACCGCTGGCAAGCCTTTGTATGTTTCATGATTCAAACCGGGAAAGGTATATTTGCGTGATGCAAGTGGCATACGAACGGGAGCGATCTCTATCTTTCTGTTCAGCCAACCTGGTGCATACTCAAAGGTGGCAAAACCGGTCTCTTCATCCAGAGCCAGTGCACCGACAAATTCCCCCCACAATTTAACTTGTGCTGTTTGAATGCTCACCAGTCGAGATCCTCTGCCTGCTCAACGTCTGCCGGAAGTGATGTTCTCTTTCTGGAAGCTCTTTGCCTCTCTCTGCCTTTAAGCTTGACTAGTTGCAACGGGCTGAAAGTGCTTTCAGGCACAAACGCAGCAACTAACTCCAATTCACCAAGAACCCTCAGAACGGCAATCAGCGTCTCCAGCTTGCCACCTCCATCGATAAGTTTACGATAAGTTTTGGTGGTGATCCCGACAGCCGTGGCAACATCTTCTTGCGAGAGGTTCTGTTCTAGTCGAATCTGGTCGATACGTTGGCCAACCATTTCAGCAAGAGCACCATCGCTCATAGAGTACACATCTTTAATGGGCATATTTTTACCTCTTAAGGTGCACAGACCTGATTAAGGGTATAATGCTACCCCTTACGCTATCTGTCAACAACAATACGTAAAAGATACTTTTAGTCCTATTGGAGCCCTTAAAGCGATTTAGAGGTACTTTTATACTTATTACAGCAGAAAGTTACTGAGCACTCCACGGAATGACAACCTTCAAGACTTAATTAGAGTTTCCTCGCATACCGCTTCAACAACAAACTGTTCGTCACCACCGAAACACTGGAAAAAGCCATAGCCAAACCAGCAAATTCCGGCTTAAGCACGATACCGAAAGCAGGATAGAGCAGACCGGCGGCAATCGGGATGCCAACAACGTTATAGAAGAACGCCCAGAAGAGGTTCTGCTTAATCTTGGCAAGGGTCTTTCGCCCCAATCTGATGCCACGTTCAACATCGCGAATATCACCTTTAACCAGCACCAAATCACCGGTCTCCTTGGCGACGTCGGTACCACTACCAATGGCAATACCAATATCGGCCTGAGCCAGTGCCGGGGCATCGTTGATGCCATCGCCAACCATGCCGGTGAGAAAGCCCTGTTCCTGATAACGGCGCACAACGGCGAGCTTGTCACCAGGCAGCACTTCGGCTTCAACATGGTCGAGACCGAGTTGATCGGCAACGGCATGCGCGGCGGCCCTTCGATCGCCGGTAATCATGACTGTTTCCAGGCCGAGCTGCCGCAAGCAGGAAATCGTTTCAGCAGCCCCCTCCTTGAGCGTATCAGCCAGAGCAAGGACGCCTAGCGCCTGCCCGCCCCTGGCGACATAAATTACAGACTTGCCGACCTCGGCCCACGCTTTGACCTGAGTTTCAAAGGCTGCAACCTCGATCGACTCACGTTCCATCAAACGATGGTTTCCAGCCAGAAGCCGAGCACCAGCAACCGTACAGACCAAGCCGTACCCGCCCACTTCTTCAACCTCATCAACTGACGGGAAAACCACAGCATTGCTCTCGGCGTACTGCACAACGGCTCGGGCAAGAGGATGGCTACTAGCTGCTTCCACGGCTGCAGCAAACTCAATTAATTCTGTTTCACTGACACCATCAACAGTCAGCACATCAGTAACAGCAAATGCGCCTTTGGTGAGAGTTCCGGTCTTATCGAGCAGGATCACCTGTAAACGCGAAATATTTTCCAGCACTGAGGCTTTTTTAAAGAGGATACCGGCGGAGAGGCCAACGGAACTGCCGACCATAATCGCCGTGGGCGTAGCCAGGCCAAGAGCACATGGGCAAGCAATCACCAGTACGGCAATAGCCATTTTAAAAGCAAACAGGAAACCGGCATCAGCCAGACCGTACCAAGTGAAGAAAGTGATGATTGAAATAGCCACGACAACCGGAACAAACCAGCTTGAGACAGCATCAGCCAGGCGCTGGATTGGTGCCTTATCGCCCTGAGCTTCTTCGACCATGCGCACAATCTGCGCCAGCACCGTTTCACTGCCGACTCTGGTGGCTTCAACAATCAGTCGGCCACTGGTGTTGATCGTCGCTCCGGTGACCTCGGCCCCCGGAGCTTTTTCTACGGGCAGAGATTCACCTGTAACCATCGCCTCATCAACCGCCGAAGAGCCTTCGATAACAATGCCGTCCACAGGGATTTTCTCACCAGGGCGAACCACCACCTTGTCACCAACCTGCAGCTGACTGGCAGGCACTTCCTCCTCCTTGCCATCCACCAGCAGCAGAGCGCGATCTGCCTGTAAGTTCAAAAGCGTTTTCAGCGCCTGACTGGCCTTCCCTTTCGCGCGCGCTTCCAGCCACTTGCCAAAACGGATAAAGGTGATCAACATGGCGCTGGTTTCGAAGAAGACTTCACCGGAGAGGCCGAAGATAT
>DAOWJU010000164.1 GCA_030640215.1 Desulfuromonadales bacterium | reverse complement strand
GCAGTAGTTAGTGGATTTCTCGGCGAGTATCGATTACCTCTATGGGTTGCAACGCTTCGGCATCAAGCTTGGCTTGGAGAATATGCGGGCCCTGAAGGCTCGCTTGCCGATCCTGCAAGAGCCTTTACCCTGCATTCATGTCGCCGGTACCAATGGCAAGGGCTCGGTCAGTGTCTTGCTGGCTGAAATGCTCAAGCACTCTGGAATGCGCGTAGGGCTTTATACCTCACCTCATCTACACTCTTTCACCGAGCGCATCCGTATTGATGGTGTGCCGGTTGCTCGTAATGAGATAGCGGCTCTTGCCGAGACCGTACGTCGGGCCGCTGAAGAAATCCCGGTGACTTTTTTTGAAGCGACCACATTGATGGCTCTCATGGCTTTCAAGGCATCTCAGGTTGATATTGCGGTTATTGAAACCGGCCTCGGCGGACGTCTTGATGCGACCAATATTGTCGAACCCCAACTTTGCCTGATTACTCCGGTCAGCCTGGATCACAGTGAGCATTTAGGTGACAGTCTCGCTGAGATTGCTGCTGAAAAAGCTGGCATTATAAAGTCTGGAGTGCCGGTTGTGGTCGGTAAGCAGGACCTGGAGGCGGCCGCGGTGCTTCTCTCTGTAGCTGCCGAGCATGATGCCACAGTGTCTCTCGCTGATCGCGATTTTTCCTGGCAGGGCAATCATGACAACCTGGCCGTTGATGTCGGCGATAGCCATCTTGATGGTTTGAGCTGTGCTTTGGCTGGAGAGCATCAGCTTGATAACTTTGCGCAGGCTGTTGCCGGTGCCTTGCAACTACGTAAGCAGGGTGTTGCGATAACCACTCTTGCTATACGCAACGCTGGCAAAACAGTGGTCTGGCCGGGGCGCTTGGAATGGTTGGGGAGCTCTCGGCAGGTTTTACTGGATGTTTCGCATAATCAGGCCGGGATAATTTGTTTGGCCAATTATCTTGTTGAACAAAAGGTGACGCGTATTCATCTGGTCACCGGATTGAGTGGTGAGCGAGATCCGGCAGAGGTCCTGATGCCACTGGTAAAATACGCCGCTGCAATATATGCTGTCCCGGTTCCCTACGGGCAGTCTGTTCCGACAAGTCAAGTCGTTGCCTGGGCCAGGACGCAAGCCTTGCCAACTTCTGAATACGTTACAGCCGCTGACGGTTTAGCTGCTGCCCTTAAAGAGGCCAAGCCTGACGAACCTGTTGTGGTCTGTGGTTCTCTTTATCTGGTTGCAGAGTTGCGACAAGAATTACTGGATGGGGACTTGTCCAATGAATTTTAAATGGCGGATTTTCTTTAGCTGCTTAATGCCGGGTAAGGTCATGCGAAGTTTGTCTATAGGGGCGATGCCCTGTGTGCTGTTTATTGCTGTTGTGCTTTTCTTGGGGCTTATGCTTAAGCCTGTTGCTGCACAGACAGGGGTCACGCTCGGCGTTGCTATTGATGGGGCTGGATCTGCCGCCTCTTCCGAACTGGGTCAAGAGCTTGGTCTCTTTCTGGAAAGCCAACTCTCCATTCCTGTAAAAATCCGTAGTTTCACTTCTGAAAATCAACTGTATCTTTGGTTGACCCGTTTCCACGAAGTGGATGTCGCCTGGCTCAGTAAAGAATTCCTCGACGAAGTGCTAGTGGGGAAACTTTATCCCTTGACCGGCTTTCGCGAGCATTCCTCAGATCTCTGGCCTGGCGAAGTCGTTGCCCGACAAGGGTTGGATGACATGTTGCGTCAGCGAATGAGAGCCGCTTTTCTGAATATCAACGAAAGTCTTGCTGGTAGAAACTTGTTGGCGAAACTCGGCGCTGGCAGCTTGGGTTCTCCTGAACCTTTGCAGCCAACTGCAGAACAGGTGAAAGCACCATCCTCTACCCAGTCGGTTGATGTAGAAGAACCAGCACAACCTGTTGTCGAAAAGGAGCGCAGTGTGCCGTCAGCCACCTCCTCTTCGCCAGAAGCTGAGCCCAAAGAACAGGTTACTCTGGCCGCTGATTACCTGGCGTATAATTCAGAGGAAGATAGCTATGAGGCGAAGGGTGATGTCCTCCTCCGTCAGGCCGAAATCGAGTTGAGATCGGATGAATTGCTCTGGCAGTCAGCAACTCAGGACGTTGTGGCGCAAGGCTCCGCCTCTCTCCGTGATGCTGAAGCGGAGGCCTCAGGTGAACGCCTGCACTACAATTTTTCTACGGGTCAGGGCCAGATTCGTGATGGTCAGGTCTTCGTTCGTGAAGGTAATTTTCATCTGGTTGGTGAAGAAATCGAGAAACATAGCGAGACAGATTATTTCGTTAAGCAAGGCAGCTTCACTACTTGCGATGGTGAAATCCCTGACTGGAAATTCTCTGCCAGTGAAGTCGATGTAACGCTGGGTGGTTATGCCCGGGCCAGGAATGTCTGGTTTCATATCAAGGACGTTCCGGTTCTCTATACGCCTTACCTGAGTTTCCCGGTGATGACAGAACGGGAATCGGGTTTTCTGACACCTACATTTGGCTATTCGAATAACAAGGGCACGCGTGTCTCTCTGGCTTGGTATCAAGTGATTGATCGCAACCTGGATGCTACGATTTCCCTTGATTATCTCGCTGAGACTGGCCTTGGCAAGGGGCTTGAATACCGCTATGCCCTGGCAAACCAGAATGACGGCAGGGCCTTTTATTATCATGTTACCGGGTTAGGAGAGACTCCAAACCCCAAAAGGCCTGAAGAGGATAAAGATATTCCCGACCTTTATTACCTGAAGTGGGAACATCGCGGCAAGTTGCCTGGCCAATGGCGTTTGATGGCCGACATTGAGTACACCGAGGACAAGCTTTTTTTTGAAGAGTTCGGTGAAACGGCTGAAGAATATAGCCAGGACAAAACGGTTTCGACGTTGATGTTGATGCGTAATTGGCAGAAGCTCAACCTGGTTGGTTATGCGCGTTACATCAAAGATCTTGAAACGAACAACAACAGGACTTTGCAACGCCTCCCCGAAGTGGGGCTCAACCTGTCCCGTTCTCGTCTCGGCGACACACCCTTTTACGCTGGTCTGGAGAGTTATGCGACACGCTTCTCGCGTGATGAAGGTGAAGACGGCGAGCGGCTTTTCTTAAGACCCTCACTGGCAGCAGTCTTCAAGCCTGGGTCATGGCTTGAAATTGCTCCAGAAGTTGCTCTCTATGAGCGCATTTACAATGCCGACAGCGAAGATGAAGAGCAGTTTCTCCCTGAATTCTCTTTGGCCCTCGGAACCAGGCTGGTGAAGGGATTTGATGTCAAATTCTGGGGCATTGATCGTCTCCAACACAGCCTTGAGCCGAAAACAGTCTACACCTATGTGCCGGATGAATCCCAGGATGACCTGCCACTCTTTGATCTTTTTGACCGAATTGAACGCCAGAATGATATCTCCTATGCCTTGGTCAATCGCCTGATTGCCCGCAGCACGGCAGCCGATGGTTCGAGCGTTTACCGTGAGCTCTTAAATCTGCGGCTTTCCCAGCGTTACGATATTGATGAAGAAAGAAACAATCGGTCAGGTGAAGATCAACCTTTCTCTGATGTGCGGGTTGAGCTGGACTTTCGACCGACAAGGAACATCTCTATGGACCTTGATGGCGAGATCCCAGTCTATGCCAACGATGGCTTCCGAACCCTGAATGTTGGCGCGTCCGCCAGGGACAATATCGGCAACGCCGTGAGGATCGACTACTCCTACAAGGACATAGATCTCTCTGGCCTTGCCACGGACTATATTAAGGTTCAGGTCGATACATCTGTTTTGAAGCCACTTTATGTCAGGCTTGAAGAACGTTACGATTTCCGTGACCATCGTGATCTTGAAAAGGTCGTTGGGCTTGAGTATCGTTCGAAATGTTGGAGTATTTTTATGACCTATCGCAATCGTTACCGAGAGTTCGAAGAGGATGATGAAGAGATTATGCTCTCTTTTGTCCTGTCCGGTCTCGGCATGGGCCAGGGCTTCGGTGGTGGTTTCTGACCGGTTCGTTGAAAAAAACGTGAAAAATTTGACAAAGGTGAAAAGTTTGTTATCTTCACCTGACTTTACCAACCATCCGATGAGGCTCATAGTGAGCCAGGTTGGGCGGTGATACTGATCCGGAGGGGAGGTGCTTTTCAGGAGGGATTGCAGGATTTAATGCCTACATCGGGTTCTTTTTTTATTTTACTTATTGGAGGGAAATGTAATGAAACGTTATCTGTTAATGATGGCCCTGCTGTTTGTTGTTGGTGTGACCGGCTTGTTGCCGGTTTCCGTTGTCGCGGCTGAAAACCCTGCCGCAAGTTCAGCGATTGAAACAATACACCTCAATCAGGCGACTGCTGAAGAGTTACAGGCACTGCCTGGTGTCGGGCCAGCGTTATCTGAACGAATTGTGCTTTATCGAACTGAGCACGGACCGTTCAAAAGTGTGGATCAATTGACCGAGGTTAAAGGTGTCGGTCAAGTAAAGCTGGCGAAGTTTAAAAAACAGCTGACTATTGATTAGCCAGTTACAAAAGGCCTGCCCTTATTGATGACGGGGGCAGGCCTTTTATCGTTGACGCATACCGCTCTTACCGGTTTGTTGGATACGACGCTTAGGGTACGATTGAAGATCCCGGGAGGTTGTCGGACTATCCATGACCCGGCTGCAAATCCGGCTGTTTGGCCCATATTTCAGATCCTTTTCGACCAATAGCTACGGCTATTACTCTCAAACTAGCTAAAACCTGGTCTCAAACTTCCGAATTTTCGCTTCGGCCCGTATAGTCCAACAGCCTCCTAGCGAAAAAACCTTGATTTTTAATGTGATTTGATGGAATTATCTCATTAGTTAAAGGATTTGTTCTTGTGAATCAGCAGGTTTTCTGTGTAGGGGTTAGCTCTGGTGGGAAACTCAGCCCAAACTTCACGTCCTGATGGGGGGCGACTTAGTCTCTGGCCGCTGGCGGTGGTTGCGCTTATCCTCGGCTTTGCCCTCTTTGGTGACCGGGGGATTCTGCACATGCTGAAACTTTCCGGCCAGAAGGCCACTTTGGCGCAGGAGCTTACTGAGTTTGAAGCCCAGAATGAAGAGTTGCGAATCGAAATTGCAGCTTTGCGAAGTGATCGTCGTTACATCGAACGGATTGCGCGCACAGAACTGGGAATGGTCCGTGACGATGAACTGGTCTTCCAGTTTGCAGAGCGAAAATAGTCTGTTTTGTAACTAATCGACAACCTTCTGGGCCCATTTCGCTTGCGTGGAATGGGCCTTTACTGTCCTCGCTTAAGCCATAATTTTATCAATTTATTTCAGTAATATTTTCACCCTCTGGAATGCTTGACACTCCACTTGGGCAACGCTAACATACACTGCTTTTTCATCCCGATAATGCTCGTTCTGAAGGTTTGCGCTGCGCAAAGTTAGATGGGCAGGAAAACTCCTGTTGTAGAAAAGGATTGACTCAATTATGAAGGACCGTTTACGGCAGCAGATTGGTAACGCTCTGCAAGCCTGTTTTGATAATAATCTCCTGGATTCTGGAGTCGTTCCCGAGGTGCAGATCGAAGTTCCGGGAAATCCTGACCATGGTGATTTTTCCTCTAATCTGGCGATGACTATGGCCCGGGCAGAGAAAAAGTCGCCCCGGCAGATAGCCGAAGCGCTGGTTGCGGAGCTTGGGAATTGTGATTTTCTCAGTAAAGTGGAGATCGCTGGCCCGGGATTTGTCAATTTTACTTTGGCGCCGACCTGCTGGTATGAAGTCCTTGATGACATAATCGCCAAGGGCAAGAAGTATGGTCTCTCACAGGTTGGCCAGGGCCGCAAGGTTCAGGTCGAGTTTGTCAGTGCCAATCCTACCGGACCTTTGCACATCGGTCATGGTCGGGGGGCCGTTGTCGGTGATGCTGTCGCTTCAATATTGCAGGCCGCTGGCTTTGACGTGCAGCGTGAATACTATGTCAACGATGCTGGCAACCAGGTGGCGATACTCGGTCGTTCCATCTGGATGCGTATGCGTGAGCAGAGCGGTGAGACGGTGGTCTTTCCTGATGATGGTTATCAGGGTGAGTACATCCGTGATCTGGCCGCAAAGCTGTGTGAAGAAGATCCCACTGTTGCAGGCCTTGGTGAAGATGAGGCCACCAAGCGTTGTACAGTTTTTGGCGTGAGAAAAATCCTCGACTGGATCTCCGCAGACCTCAAAAACTTCGGTATTATCTTCGATAACTGGTTCAGTGAGCAGAGTCTTTACGACCGGGGCATGGTCAATACTGAGCTCGCTAAGCTCGCTGATAAGGGCCTTTCCTACGAGCAGGACGGCGCCCTTTGGTTGCGCACCACCGATTACGGTGATGACAAGGACCGGGTTCTGATCAAGTCTGACGGCAGCCCGACCTACTTTGCTTCAGATGTCGCCTATCACATGGAGAAGTTCGACCGTGGTTTCGAAAGGGTGATCGATGTCTGGGGTGCCGATCATCACGGCTACGTGCCACGCATGAAAGCCGTGGTCGCTGGTCTCGGTCATCCTCCGGAAGACCTCGAAGTGCTGTTGATCCAGATGGTCAACCTACTTCGCGATGGCAAGGCATACACCATGGGCAAGCGATCCGGGAACTTTATCACTCTAAGCGAGGTGGTCGACGAGGTCGGTCGTGATGCTTGTCGGTTCTCTTTCCTGATGCGTCGGTCCGATAGCCAGCTTGATTTTGACCTGGAACTGGCCAAACGTCAAAGTACCGACAATCCGGTTTATTACGTGCAATATGCTCACGCCCGCGTCTGCAGTATTTATCGCAATGCTGAAGAGCAGGGCGTCACTTTTCCAAAATGCGGTGCCGTAGATCTTTCCAGCCTGACTCTGCCTGAGGAACTCATGCTGGCTAAGCAGTTGGCGCGATACCCGGAAATGGTTGTCGGTGCCGCACAAAATTGCGAACCTCACCGAGTTGTCTATTACCTGCAGGAGCTTGCTGCCCAGTTCCATAGTTATTATAACCGCAAGCGTGTTCTGGTTGAGGACTCAGCAACCACTCAGGCACGGCTCTATCTGGTTGACGGTGTTCGCACCGTGCTGGCCAATGCATTGAACCTGCTTGGTGTTGATGCTCCGGAGCGAATGTGACAGTAAATCGCGGGAGACAGGGATGATGGTGCAAACGGTGGCGACACGTTCGCAGCGACGACTAGAGCGCAAGCAGGTCGTTCTTATCGTTGTTTTGATCTTTTCTGTGGCGGGTGTCAGCTTTTTCCTTGGTGTGCTTTTTGGCCAGAGCGGTGGTCCCTTGCCGGGTTCCTCTGCTGATGCTGAAACACCGAAATTGCCTATGGTGACCAGGGTTGTACCGCCACCACCACCGACGAAGGAAGCCCTACCGGAGAAGCTGACTTTTTATGACAATCTCCCCAAGGGCAATCAGGCCCCGCTGGGTAGTGGGATCAATCTGCCGCCTGAGCAGAAAAAACCGGCCAGGGAAGTGAAGAAGAAAGTCGTAGCCAAGCCGACCGAATTATCCTCTGCGCCACGCAAGCAGCCGGTGGCTGCGCCGACCGCTTCACCTGATGGTGGTTTTGTGGTGCAAGTCGCTTCTTTTCGCACCAATGAGGATGCCGTAAAGCTGGCCACTCGTCTCAAAGCTTATAAGCTGACAACTTTTGTCGAGTCCGCAGACCTTGGTAATAAAGGTGTCTGGCACCGGGTTTTGACCGGACCCTACGCAAGTCGTGAAAAAGCCGATCAAGCTGCTGGCTTGCTCAGGGAGAAAGAGCGCTTGTCGGCCCTTGTCAGACAGCGTTAAACGGGTCGTTTTTTCTTGACACAGAGTAAGCTGTCCGGGTAGATTCCAAAATCCTTGTTGCGGGGTGGAGCAGTCAGGTAGCTCGTCGGGCTCATAACCCGAAGGTCGGAGGTTCAAATCCTCCCCCCGCTACCAACAAATAAAGGGACTTGCATATTTGCAAGTCCCTTTCTATTTTAGTGTACTTAACTAACGATTACATCGCGCCTTGCAGAGCTTCTCCCGGCCGAGCATTCCCTCCCAGCAGATTATTGATTAGGCCAGACTCTTGTTGATCAAGCACCCTACCGATGTCCGTCTGCGTCAGGATACCGCTCATTTCACCGAGTTCGTCAACGACCAGTAAGCG
>DAOWJU010000141.1 GCA_030640215.1 Desulfuromonadales bacterium | reverse complement strand
TCAGCAATAGTGACAATGCGCAACTGGTGCTTCTCTGCAAACTCGCGCAATTCAGGCATGCGTGCCATGGTTCCATCATCATTCATAATCTCGCAGATCATGCCAGCGGGCTTTAAGCCAGCCATACGAGCAAGGTCAACAGAACCTTCGGTTTGACCAGCACGCACCATCACTCCGCCCTTCTTGGCGCGTAGCGGGAAAACGTGTCCGGGACGAGCCAGATCATGAGCAACAGTCTCATCAGCAAGAGCAACCTGGATGGTCTGAGCACGATCTGCGGCGGAGATGCCGGTCGTTACTCCTCGGCGCGCTTCAATAGAGACAGTGAAGGCGGTACCAAAAGAAGAGGAGTTTTCCTGCACCATGAGCGGCAGATTAAGATGATCAGCACGATCTTCGGTCAAAGTCAGGCAGATCAGGCCACGGCCTTCTTTGGCCATAAAATTCACATCTTCCGAGCTAACCATTTCTGCGGCCATGCAAAGATCACCTTCATTTTCACGATCTTCGTCATCGACCAGAATGACCATTTTGCCCTGGCGGATATCTTCAAGTGCTTCTTTAACGCGGTCTAAAGGCATAATATTCCCTAAAAATCTATTGGTTCAGTAAGACCTCTCAAGATCTCACAAAAAACCATTCTTGGCAAGCAGATCCATTGTCACACCTTGCGGTTTAACAGTAGAGCCATCGTGTAAAAATCGTGCAACGTATTTACCGATCAGATCGGTTTCAATATTTACCTCATCACCAACGTTACGATCTTGCAAAGTGGTCTTTGCCAGGGTGAGAGGAATGATAGCCAGAGAAAAAGTATCTTCGGAGACTTCGTTCACGGTCAGGCTGATGCCATCAATGGTGATACTTCCCTTTGCCACCAGCAAGGAACTGACGGCAGCGTCGGCCTGGAACTTGAAACGCCAGGCATTACCATCTTTACGACGCTCAACGATGCGCCCCTGGCCATCGATGTGTCCCGTCACCATATGTCCTCCCAGGCGATCAGAGAGGCGCAAGGCACGTTCAAGGTTAACGTGAGCACCTCTTGCCAGTTGGCCCAGCGTGGTACAGCCCATGGTTTCCGGAGATACATCGGCTGTAAAGGTGCCGTCAGCGAAGGCTGTCACGGTCAGGCAGACACCATTGACAGCGATACTTTCTCCAAGGGCAAGCTCTGCCATAGGCAGCCCAGTCGCAACGGTTAGCCGAGCCCGGTCTGCACCGGTATGAATCTCACGTAATGTACCAAGATCTTCAATCAGTCCGGTGAACATGGTGTACCTCCCCTTCTATCAAGATATCCGTATCAACCTGTCGTGCGCGTAAATTTATCAACGAGAAGGCTTCGCTGATCGTGGCAACGCCGTCTCCAGCCAACAGGCTACGGCCAACGCCTCCGAGCAGTTTCGGTGCGACGAAAATCATAACCCGATCGACCAAACCTGCCCGCATCATAGCCCCACCAAGCACGCTGCCGCCTTCCAGCAAGAGGTATTGCAGGCTCCTCTTACCAAGTTCTGCAAGCGCACCAGCTAAGTCCAGACCATCTGCGTTTCGCGTAACCTGAATAATTTCAACTCCAGCATCAGCATATGGCTGCAGCGCAAGCTCAGTGTGCTCAGATGAAGTTACCAGCAAGACTTTTGCATCAGATGACTGGGTGTATACCTGCGCCTTTGATGACGTCGCAAGTTGGCCGTCTAATACGATGCGAACCGCATCACGACCGCCTTTGTCCAGGCGAGTTGTGAGACGAGGATTGTCGGTTTTCACTGTCCCGGAGCCGACCATGATGCCATCGACCTGATTTCTCAGCTGATGCACAAGTTCACGACTCGCGGCACAGGAGATCCATTGTGAGTCACCGCTCGCAGCGGCTGTCTGACCATCAAGAGTCATCGCCGCCTTGAACACAACATAAGGCAAGCCCGTTGCCATATGCTTGCGAAACGGGGCAATCAACTCCTGGCATTCGGTCTTCAGGAGGTCACAAACAACCTCAATACCAGCCTCGCGTAAACGCTCGATGCCTTTGCCGGCGACCCGTGGATTAGGGTCCTGTGCGCCGACAAAAACCCTGTTGACTCCGGCATCGATCAACACCTCGGTGCAGGGGCCGGTACGCCCGTGGTGGCAACAAGGCTCCAACGTTACATAAAGATCTGCACCACGAGATTGGTCTCCGGACTCACGCAAGGCGAATATTTCCGCATGCGGTTGGCCAGCGGCGGGATGAAACCCTTCGCCAACCACCTTGCCATCGCGCACCAGAACAGCACCAACCGGAGGATTTGGCGCAGTACGGCCCAAGCCTCTCTGGGCCAGAGTAATGGCTTTTTGCATGAATTGTTTGGCTTGGATTGTCATGTCGGCTCGCAATGCGTTACCGCTAGGAGTCTGTCCGAAAATAGGGGCCATAGCGAAAAGCCAGAAGTTTGAGAGCAGATTTTAGCTCATTTGACAGCTCATAGCAGTGGCTATGGGCTGAAAAGGAGCTGAGATATGGGCCAAACAGCTGGCTTTGCAGCTGGTCAATCATTGTCGGACAGGCTCCTAAGAGACTACAGGCTATAAGAGACAAAGCCACTGGATGAGCATTACTTAGGAGAACCTTTCGACAGAATATCTGTCAATTCGGACATGAATTCGTTTATATCGCGGAACTGACGATAGACAGAAGCGAAACGAACATAGGCAACCTCGTCGAGCGCCTGCAAAGCCTCCATGATCGATTCACCAATACGGCTGGCAGGGATTTCTTTTTCACCGCACTCCTGAAGCGAAACTTCCATCTGGTCGACGACTTTTTCAATCGTGGCAATTGACACCGGTCGCTTTTCACAGGCACGTTGAATCCCGGAGATGATTTTGTGTCGATCAAAGGCTTCCCGTCGGCCATCCTTTTTGATGACCAGAGGCAAGGTCTCCTCTACTCGTTCGTAGGTCGTAAAACGGCGCTCACAATCAACACATTCCCGGCGTCGTCGAATGTTGTTGCCTTCCTTGCCAAGACGGGAGTCAACTACGCGCGTGTCATCATGAGTACAAAAAGGACATTTCATCAACTGCCTCCAGAAACCACATCATCAAAAAGATAAGCCTCGATGCCGGACTCTGCCAACATTTCCATGGAGAGTTTGTCAGCATAGCCTTTAAGATAAATAACCTTTTGAATTCCAGCATTGATCAACATTTTCGTACAGATGATACAGGGTGAATCGGTACAATAGAGTACTGAGTTATCGATATTCACACCGTGTCGCGCCGCCTGGATAATAGCATTCTGCTCAGCATGCAGGCCTCGGCAGAGTTCATGTCGTTCGCCAGAAGGAACCTGCAACTGCTCACGCAGACAACCGGTCACATCACAATGCGTGATGCCACTGGGCGTGCCGTTATAACCTGTAGCCAGAACATTCTTGTCTTTGACCATCACGGCACCAACCTGGCGACGCATACAGCTTGAGCGTCGTGCCACCAGGCGGGTGATATCCATGAAGTACTCATCCCAGGACGGTCGTTCCATCTAGTACCTTG
>DAOWJU010000178.1 GCA_030640215.1 Desulfuromonadales bacterium | reverse complement strand
GTGTAATCGGGAATCCAGACTTTAAAGCATGGATCCCCGATAGAATAATTCGGGGATGACAGACTTTTTGTACGCAACTCAGATTGACTGGCCCTTTTTTAAGTTAGCCTGAGCGCTCCGCAATAATTCTTTATTGCATAATCTATGCATAAGCGCATAATGTGTCTCCATGGTCTTATTATGAGGAGGCAACGCGTTTATGCAGAATCTTGTCGATGAACTACAATCTCTCGCTCCTGATTTCCTGAAAGCACTTTCTGTCCCCTTACTCGCCTGCGACGTGCAGGGGCGAATTGTCTTTACAAATCCCGCCGCAGAAAATCAATTAAACGCCCGGGTCGGAGTGGCCTTGTCAGAGCCATTGCCAAAATTGGCGGAAGCGGTTGGCAATTTCAGCCGGAGTGCAACTTCGGCACCACCTTTAACCATCACCCGTGGCACCGGTGCTCCCTACCTGGCTTTGCTGAGCACGGTTAACTCTGCTGATGGGCAGAGCCTGACTCTTTGTCTACTGCCGCCAGCTCCGACCCCACCTGAATCGGATCAACGCATGCAGGATTTCGAGGCTCTAACCCTTGAGCTGCATGCCATTATCGATTCCTCTTCCGATGGGCTGTTTGTTTGCGATGCCGATGCCAAGGTTATCAGGGTCAACCCTGCCTCTGAGCGAATTCACAAGCGTCCTGCCGCAGAGATGGTCGGGAAGAACATGCGCGATTTAATTGCCGAAGGCTTTATTGATCGCTCTGCGGCACTGGAAGCAAGCCTTCAAAAAAAAACCATCAGTCAATTGCAAAATCTCCCTGGCGGCGGCAAGTTGATTTCTGTTGCGACGCCGGTCTTTGATCAGAATGGTGATCTCATCCGGGTTGTGGTCAGTGAACGCGATATCAGCGAGATAGACAGACTGCAGCGGGAGTTGGAACATCAGGAATCTATTAAGGATCAGTTTCGTCATCAGATTCTTGAGATGCAGCAGGTTGAACTGGAGTCGCGACGCATTATCGCTCGTAGTCCGAATATGATTAAATCCCTGCGCCAGGCGACCAAGGTTGCTTCTGCCGATTCCAGCGTGCTGATTCTTGGTGAATCGGGTGTGGGTAAAGGGGTGATTGCCGATATGATTCACCACAATTCACGTCGCTCGGACAGGCCTTTGATTACGATCAATTGTGGTGCTATTCCAGAGTCGCTAGTTGAGGCGGAGCTGTTCGGTTATGAGAAGGGCGCTTTCACCGGAGCGAGTCCTGGCGGTAAGCCCGGCCAGTTTGAATTAGCCAACGAAGGCATCCTGTTTCTTGATGAAGTCGCGGAATTGCCTCTGTCGGCACAGGTCAAGTTGCTACGTTTCCTCGAAGATGGCCGAATCACACGGCTTGGCGGCACCGAACAACGCAAGCTTGATGTGCGTGTCCTTGCCGCTACTCACCGTGATCTTGAGGAAATGGTAGAGAAGGGCACCTTTCGCCTGGACCTTTACTACAGGTTGAATGTCATCCCTGTTCATGTCCCGGCTGTGCGTGAGCGCAAGGATTGTATCGTCCCGCTGATACGCCACTACATGGACCACTTCTCAGCAATTAACCATACCCATAAACGTCTGACCCGTGCAGCCCTTGACGCACTCGCTGGCTATTCCTACCCGGGGAATGTCCGTGAACTGATGAATATTAGTGAGCGTCTGGTTGTTATGTCGGAAACGGAAGTGATCGATACTCCGGATCTTCCCTCGCAAATTGTTGGCTCAGGAAAGGTAGGTTCACCTGAAGAGCTCGATTGGCCTGATGAGATTTCTCTTCAGCAAGCTCTTGAAACAGTTGAACGTACTTTACTGAGTCGGGCGCGTGATCGATATCGCAGTCAGGCAGGTATTGCCGAAGCTTTGGGAGTGAACCAATCGACAATTGCCAGAAAACTGAAGCGTTATAACTTGACCTGACTTTTATGCATTTGTGCATAGGTTCGGATTGAAGAATTAATCTTCAGTGGGTTCTTTTGTGTTTTGCAAATTTTCTTTTTAGCGGGTCTCTGCCGTTATCATGCTCTAACTTATTAAAAAAACTGACTTAATTTTGGGCCGATACTAGGTTGCTGTTGTGGTTTGAATAATTATTGGATTAAATGTAACACTGTTTGGCATTTCTCTTGCTTTGTCTCTTTTGCTTCAAAGAGCTTGTTGCTTTTGAGAGAATGCCCCGCAAGATATGTGTATTGAAAAGCTGTTGTTCTGTGTAACAATATCTTTTTCTTTTGTTGGCCATGTAGTTTGATGAGATTGTTAACCTATTGACGTAAAAAGGAGATGAACATGTTAAGAAAAAGCTTTTTAGTGCTGATCTCGTTGTCTCTCGCCTGTGTTCTGACTGCAGGTTCGAGTTTCGCTGCTGGTGAAGTTAAGGTCGGGATTATGATTCCGACAACTGGCGGAACAGCGACAGATGGTAAAGATATGGAAAGTGCCATCAAGCTGGCAGTCGATGAAATCAATGCTTCCGGCGGCCTGCTTGGTAAAAAAATCGTTACCACAACCGGCGATGACGCCTGTGACCCTCAGCAGGCTGTTGCTGCTGCCAGCAAGCTGATCTCTGAAGGTGTTGTGGCCGTGGTCGGTGGTTACTGCTCTGGCGCAACTCTCCCGACTCTCAAGCTTTACGGCGAGGCCAATGTGCCCATCGTTATTGCGGCTTCAAACTCGACTGCTCTGGTCGGTGCAAACCCCGGCATCGGCTTTATGATCAACTCGACCGGTGATGCTCAGGCTGACACCGCTGTTGCTTTGTTCAAGTCCGCTGGTGTGAAAAGTATTGCAATCGTGCACATGGGTGAAGCTTATTCAGAAGACCTCGCCAGCATTGCTAAACAGAAGTGGGAAGCTGCAGGCAACAAGGTTGTGGCTTACGAGGTTGTTAACAAGGGCGAGCAGGACTTTTCCTCTCTCGTCACTACCATCAAAAGCAAAAGACCTGATGCGGTTTTCTGGACAGCTTATTACGCAGAAGGCGCCCTGCTTATCAAACAGCTGAAGCAAGCTGGATACCGCGGTACCATTGCTATTGGTGACGGCTCCAACTCTCCCAAGTTGATTGAAATTGCCGGTAAGGCAGCTGAAGGCGTCTATTGCTTCTCCAACCCGACGGTTGATTATCTCCCTGCTGCAAAGACCTTTGCTGCAGATTTCAAAGCGAAGTATGACGTTGCACCCGGTCCTTACTCCACGCTGTCCTACGACGGCATGAAGCTGCTTGCTGACGCGGTCAAAAGAGCAGGTTCCTTTGATGCGGACGCCATTAAGAAGGCTTTGCAAGCGACTGATAACTACGAAGGCATTGCCGGTCCGATCTCCTTTACGGACAAGCTGACCCTGGCACGCAGTAACTTCGTGACCCTCCAGGTTAAAGACCAGAAGTGGATGCTTCATCAATAAATCCATCTTAAGCTAACGCAGAGGAACTGTTAAGGGCTCGCCCTCAACAGTTCCTCTGGCTCTAGAGAGAGTTTTTAAAAAAACAGTCTCCAGGGTGGGGCCTGCTTTTTTAAAAGGTTTTTCAACCAATAACCACACTCCTTAACTCACCATCTATAAAACAGATAACGGCCATGAACTCAGATAACGGCCCAAAGAAGGGATAACTGTCAGTGTCTACTCTGGATATTTTTTTTCAGCAGCTCGCCAATGGACTGATACTGGGATCTTTTTACAGTATGGTCGCGCTTGGCTACACCATGGTCTACGGGATTATCAAGCTACTCAACTTTGCCCATGGTGACATTTACATGGTCGGAGGGTTTGTCGGACTGATAACCCTTTCGCTGCTCAGCCCCTTTTTGGGAGCAGGATGGGCGGGGATTCTGGTGGCGATGATCATCAGCATGATCCTGGTCGGTCTGCTCGGGGTTTTGATTCAGCGCATTGCCTATGTCCCCATGCTCAGCGCACCACGGCTTTCGATACTGATTACTGCGCTTGCTGTTTCAATGGTGCTTTACAACTTCGTCATGTCCATGACCAGTGGCGAGTACAAGGCTTTTCCTGTTGACCTGGGCTACGAGGGTCTTGAATTCGGCAATGTCTTTATCACCTATACCCAGATTATCCTGGTCTCATCAACCGCGACCCTGATGCTGGTTCTGCATTTTTTCATCAGTAAGACCATGTACGGCAAGGCGATGCGGGCGATTGCTATTGATCAGGATGCTTGTCGCCTGATGGGCATTAACGTCAAGACGATTATTGCCATGACCTTTTTCGTCGGCTCGGCACTGGCCTGTGCTGCTGGTGTTATGGCTGGTGTTTACTACGGCAGTATCCACTTCTTTATGGGGTTTTTGATCGGCCTGAAAGCGTTCACGGCTGCTGTTATCGGTGGCATTGGCAGTATCCCGGGAGCAGTGCTCGGCGGGTTGATCCTGGGCTTGCTTGAGGCCTTTGGCACCCAGTTACCCTTCATTGGATCGGAATGGAAAGACGTTTTTGCTTTCGCAATTCTGATTCTTCTGCTGCTTTTCAAACCAACCGGTCTGCTGGGCAAGACCGAGATAGAGAGGATGTAGCCGTGTTGGAAAAGAACAAAATCAAATTGAACAATATCTACGCCCTCCTGGTCGTTGTTGTTCTGGCTATGCCGTTGGTTGCTAACAATTACGTCTTGAATACTTTCTCGGATGTCTGGTTCTACGTGATCGTCTGTTTAGGCTTGAACATTGTGGTTGGCTATGCTGGCTTACTGGACCTCGGTTATGCTGCTTTCTTTGCTGTCGGAGCCTATACCACGGCGATTCTCACCACCACTTTTGACATGAATTTTTGGCTGACCATTCCTTTTGCCATGCTCTTTGCGGGGATCTCAGGGGTTATTATCGGTGGTCCAACCCTGAGGCTCAGAAGTGACTACCTGGCGATTGTCACCCTCGGTTTTGGTGAAATTGTCAGACTTACTGCCCGGAATCTTGAAATTACCGGTGGCTCCAGTGGCATCTATGGGATCGAAAGGCCATTCTTCTTCGGCATCGAAATGAATGGCAGTATCCATTTCTACTATGCTTTCCTCATGCTGGCTTTTCTGGCTATTTTTGTCAGTTTCAGACTGCAATATTCGAGATTGGGCAGGGCCTGGCAATATGTCCGTGAAGATGAAGACGCTGCAGAGGCCATGGGTATCAACCGGGTCAGGGTCAAGCTTTCCGCTTATGTGATTGGTGCTGTCTTTGGTGGGGTCGCCGGGAGCTTTTTTGCCGTCAAAATGACAGCGATTTCTCCTGAGACATTCATGTTTACCCAGTCAATCCTGATCCTTCTGGGCGTGGTCATCGGCGGTATGGGCAAGATTCCGGGAGTTATCTGTGGTGCTTTCATCCTCGTACTCTTCCCGGAAATCTTCCGTTTTGTCGGTGACATGCGCTTGCTGGCTTTTGCCGTCATCATGCTGATCATTATGTTGAAACGTCCGCAAGGCCTCTGGCCATCCAGGCTCGGTTAGTTACGTTACAGGAGATTAAAGAATGTCCCTGTTGGAAGTTAAAGATATTGTTCTGAAGTTCGGTGGCCTCACTGTTATCGATTCGATGAATATGACTATAAAAGAAGGCTCAATTATGAGCCTGATCGGCCCGAATGGTGCCGGGAAAACCTCCATATTTAACTCGATCACTGGGTTTTACCAGCCCAACTCTGGAGAAATTAATTTTCGCGATAAGTCGATTATGCGAAAAAAACCGCACAAGATTACTCAGGCCGGAATGGCGCGAACATTTCAGAACTTACGTTTGTTCAAAAATATGTCGGTCATCGACAATGTGAAATCTGGCATGCATTGCCGCTCTCATACTGGTTTTTTAGGTTCGGTGCTGAGATCTCCCGCTCAACAAAGAGAAGAAAAAGAAATTACTGAACATTGCGAAGAGTGCCTGGATTTCGTCGGTATTCTGGAGCAGGAAAATCGCAGTGCTTCAACCCTTGCCTATGGTGACCAGAGACGTGTCGAGTGGGCAAGGGCGCTGGCAACCAAACCCAAATTTCTGCTTCTGGACGAACCGGCTGCAGG
>DAOWJU010000088.1 GCA_030640215.1 Desulfuromonadales bacterium | reverse complement strand
GATGGGAACAATTTCAGACATTGGCAATTCGAATGTCTGTGTAAAATGTCACGGTGGTCGAGGTAATCAACAAACCATGATAGATGATAACAATTCTGGCCGAGTCCATTATCTGGCCGCTACCGGGACGTTATATGGCGACATAATTAACACCGGCTATGAATTTGGTGGTCTGGATTACGCCAAACCAAGCTTTTTCAAACATGATCTCATCCGCCTCAACGGTGACAGCCCTGAAACAGGAGCAGGCCCTTGTTCTGGCTGTCACATGGGAGAAGGAGCTGGTCACACCTTCAATGTTGTCACGAAGGACGAGGCGACAGATAATATCATGGCGATAAATACGCAGACTGTCTGTGACGAATGTCACAGCTCTTTAACAGCAGGTTCACTACAGACATCTTCTGATGGGTATCAGGATGCCCTGGATCTGCTGCAAACAAACCTGGTAGGTAGCCCGGCGAATAATGACGAACTTGGCGCCACGCACAACTACAACTATTTGAGTGGTGAGCCAGGAGCTTATGCACACAATAGCCGTTACGCTAAGCGACTCATTTTTGATGCTCTTGATTATCTCGATAACGCCACACTGAATGGTAATATCACCATCGACACTGCGCTCTATCCAGATGCCGCAGTTTGGTACGGTGCTGAGGCTTCAGGAATAGCACTACGACCGTGACCTGTTTCTAGTAGCAATCTACATATTATGGGGCACTTCCCGACCGGGAAGTGCCCTTTTTTAGTCCTCCTCATCACCTCACGACTCGATCGCACATCGACCACTCAGGAGGTGACGAATAACGGCAGTTTTAATCAAAAAGCGTTACAATTTACCTGGTTAGCTTGCCACTAAGGTTTTGAGTGGTACAATTGCAATACTTTGTAACAAGACAAGGAACCATGGGCCCAGGCGATCCTCCTACACTGTGGCAGGCTCATAAATTCTGAGACGCTAGCAACCTGTTGAACTATCAACAAACAGGCTGCTAGAACTGGCTCACAGGGAGGTGACATGAAGACCATTCAAGTCAGAGTGTTGTGCGGGTTGCTGATTATTGGGATCCCCTTGCTGTTGCTGACAGCATGTGGCGACAGTGGCGGCGGGGGCGGATCGTCTACAGCATCTGGAACAACGACAGGGACAGATACCGGAACAGTCAGTGTCTCGCTCACTGACAATGCAAACGGCTACGACGCGGTTGTCCTGACGATTAAGGAAGTCGGCATCGTTGCCAGCAACACCGCGACGACCTATTACAATTCAACAGATCTTGGCAACCTGCCTGTAACAGTCAATGTCCTGGATTTCCCAGGCGAGGCAACGCTACATCTCACAGACATCGAAGTTGAGCTACCGGAGAACGGCGACCCGGTCTGTTTCAACCAGATCCGCCTGGTGCTGGCAGCAGAAGGTGATCCAGATTGTCCGGGATCGATTTGCAACTATGTCGTTGATACAGGTGACCCCACCGAATATGAATTGAAGACTCCAAGCGGACAACAATCAGGAGTCAAGATTCTGACCCCCAATGACTTTTGCATAGACGCAAACAATGATGCTGTTCAAGTCTCGATCGATTTTGACCCGGCTACGGCCATTGTCCACAATGAGAACAGTGGCAACAGCAAGGACAAATACATTCTGAAACCTACCGGCATCCGGATTATCGAGGGTGAGTGGTTCACTGCCCCGGACAGCTTTATTGACGGAGTGGTTGCTGTACCAACCTATAACTCGGCGACCGGTTGCGAAGAGTTAGCGACGAGGCCCATGGTTACAATTGCGGCGTATTATAACTCGGCGACCATGACCGACCCGCCCGTAGTGCAGACGGTGGCTCTGACCGATGCCCCTCCTGTTTTCGCCGCTGATATCTGTACAGAGTGGTGCAGTGAAGATGCTAACTTTGATACCTGCGTGCAGAGTTGCGAAGAGGGTTTGCTGTCGGAATGCTACTACAGCGGCAAGTTTAAACTACTGCTTCCGGAAAAAGACACTTATGACCTGGCTGCCACTTGGCAGGGGTTCAGTGACGAGGTGTTGGAAGTGGAATACAATTCCACCGTATTGTTTGAATTAGTCGAAGAGTAGTCATCGATTGTTTAGAAAAGACAAAAGCCAACCTCCTCTGAAAAAGAGCGGGGTTGGCTTTTGTGATCTCGGGGCAATTATTTTCGTTGTCGATCCTACCTGCTGGCACTGCGCATTTCAAAAAGTTTCCCCAAGAAATCCAGCGTCACCCCGGTCCGGCTAATTGCGACGACCTGCAGGTCATCGCTCACCCAATCGCCCTCATGCAACAGGAGGTTGTTAATCCGCACCATCCGGCGAGCCGGATCGGTAATGTAGTAATGCATGCTCATAGCCAGTCGGGGCATTTGCTCACGCAATGACCTGGACAAGTCAAGATAGAGCGGCAGCTTTACAGGGGTCGACTTGAGAGAAGGCTGGCCGATGGCTCGTGGTTTCGGTTGCTTGACAATAACAGTCGCAATACGCTCGTCACTTGTCGGTACTCCTTCCGCAGTAGAGACTTCGGTCCTTTTGGATTGCGCTACAGGCGTATTATTCTTCATTGTTGTGTTGACAGGTACAGGTGGCGTCGACACAACATCACGCGACACAGGCACCGGTTTGACAACCGCAACTGATGATTGCGGCACGCTTACCACAGGAGTTGGCATCACGACCGGCTCGACTGCCGCAGCTTGGCTGCGTGAGGCAGAGGATTCCTCCGACTGACTCACAGCATGGCTCTGCTCCAGAACCGGCTCCGGCTTGTCGAAAAACCACCAGCTACAGAGCAGCACCAGAGAGAGAGCAATCGCCACGAACCAGTAAGGACTTCGGCCTTGCCTTAGAGGTGGAGCAGCCAGGGTCCGCTTACGTACCTTGGGCGGCGATGTATTCTTCTGCTGTCGCTGCTGCTCCGATTTCTTCAGTGCTTCAAGGATAAAAGACATCAGCTGGACCTCCAGAACCAGAAGCCGACGATAAATAGTTACAAGACGACGCAAACCAAGCCAGCAGCCAGCGTGGCCCTGCCCCCCTCCTTCTGTATCTGCTGGCTGCCGAGCACTTCATGGGCAGCCTGACAGAGGATCTGGTTATCAACTTGTGTACGTTCCAATGCGTAAGCACCGAGCAGGGCGCGGTCACAAACCAGGTTGATCAGGCGTGGAATGCCGCCGGTCAACTGCCACAGGGTCTTACTGAGAGTTTCGGGGAAAAGCTGGCGACTACACCCGGCAACCTGCAGACGATGCTGCACATAGGGGATTATCTCTCCTGCGACGAGTGGCCCCAGATGACAGCGGGCGGTAATCCGCTGCGAGAGCTGGCGCATCTCCTGCCGGTTCAGAATATGCAACAGCTCCGGTTGACCAAGCAGCACAATTTGCAGCAGCTTGTAACGGTTTGTCTCAAGGTTGGTCAGCAATCGCAACTGTTCGAGGACATCAATGGAGAGGTTCTGGGCCTCATCGATAATCAGTACAGTTTTACATCCACGGGCATTAGCTTCGAGCAGATAGGCGGTGAGCCGATCAATCAATACTTTGATGCTGCACTCTTCCGGATGCTCAATATGGAGTTCGTCACAGATGGTTTCAAGCAGTTCGATGGCGCTGACTTTGGGGTTGAGAACGAAAGCAATATCCACACCTTCGGGCAGCTTTTCGAGGAGACTGCGACAGAGAGTTGTCTTGCCAGCCCCGACCTCACCAGTCAGCAGGACAAAACCACCGGCAACATTGATTCCGTATTGCAGGTGCGCCAAAGCCTCACGGTGGTGTTCACTCATGTAAAGATAGAGTGGGTCCGGCGCGATCGAGAAGGGGTTCTCATTGAGCCCAAAATATGAAGAGTACATACGGGTCCATGCGAGTTTGGGTGTTACATAGATTCAAGCGTTATTCGATGGTCTGGCATTATAAAGGAATAGTGCGGAGTGCACCAGTACTCGTTTGTGCGGCTTTGTTGAAGTAGATTCACGAGGGCCAGCAGGACTCAGGAGAGGTCAGATTTTGCTGACGGACCTATCTCTCCCCGGGGCAAAGCGCTGTTCAGAGATCTCCTGTCAGCTCCTGCAGTTTGAAAAGCTTGGGATTGAGATCCTTGACAGAAGCAACAATCTCTTTCAGTCCCTCTTCGTTGACACCGGTCTCCTCATCCTTGCCCTGGAACCAGTCATACCCCTTCGGCAATTCCGAGTAAGTCCTGTCGCGTAACAGAGCGACATCGACCACTTCGTTGACCCTGCCGGTTGTTTCCCAGGGATCCCGGTAATCATACTGTCTGGCGACGATATGCAGCATCAAACCATTGGGGAACGCTCCCTTGACCTCAAAAGAAAACTCCCGAGGGGCGCTGTAATTATCCGTACGGCCGCCACGCGACATCACCCGCGCTCCGGCTGTTTCCAATATCTCTTTGACCGACTCTTCGGTCATCGGCTTCGATTGATCCGTCATCTCTTCCTCAATTCACAGTAAGAGGGACATGCCCCATGCGAGGACATCCTCTGAGGTTTTCCGCGTCTCGTACCAGTTTTCATGTATCACCGAGTCTTAGCTCAACACCCCACTCCACCGGCTTCTGCCCATCCGGCGTCAACACCCAGAGCGTTGGAAATTCCATCTGTTCTGGAGCAGGTCCGTAACCATCAGTCAGGTAAATGATTGCCGCCGGTAAAGGGTGCATCTCATGGGCATATGCAAAGACTGGCCGCAGGTCTGTGAAACCGCCACCATGAAAGACTTCTACCACTGCCTGACTACTGCTGAACTGATCGATTCGTCGTATCCTGCTATGAGCATAAATGACCGTAATCAGACTGTCGCGGCCACGGGCAATCTGTAGCAATTCACGAGCGAAAGTCTCGCGTAAAGGACTCTCATCCGTTGACTCACTGACGTCGATCGCAACCAGCAGATTCAACTGACGTCGTTTGCGAGTGCCTGGTGTGTTGTACTGAAAACGACGGTGCTGACGTTGCCAGGTACTTTGTCGACCAATACGCCCGGCAGTACCAATAAACTGTTGCAACACCTGCCGCCAGGGGATGGTTGGCGGCGTCAGCCAGCCCTGAACTACTTCTTTGACATCCTCCGGCACTTCGCCATGGGCCTTGCGGTGAGCTTCACGTACCAGGTCACGAACCGCTTGCTCGGCAAGACACTCAGGAGTGCTGTCGGCTTCACTCCAGATCGTGTGGTCATCGATTGATGCCGCAGCCTGCTGCGATGAGTTTTCCTCGCCACCGGCACCAACATGCCCGCCTCTATTCTGGCTGGCATTACCGATCCCGTCACCCTCCAGATTGCCGGTATCGAAGTACGGTTTAAGTAGCCGCGCATATTCCTCGGCAGCTAACCCGGCTTCTAAATGAAACGTTGCCGGGCGCGGTGCCTCAATCGGCATATTTTCAATGCAAGGGTTGATCGCCAGATCGGTGGCTGCGTCCCAGGTCAGACGATGGACACCACGGCCACGAAGCGGATGTAAGTGCAATAGGTGTTTGATACCGTGTTCGAGCAAAGCCTGCTGCTCATCGGCAGGATATGCAGAGAGACGGTCAGGATCAATCGAGAGAATCGGTGTGCCATTGGCTACTGTAACGCCAGCAGCATACTGCCCCGCCGCGACGCGACGCCGAAAGCCGAGCAGCAGATGTCCATAAAAAGGCTTGCTCTTCAACAACCGCACCACTGCATTTTCGAGAGTTCGCAGTGAATCGTCTGGCAATCTTTCTTTTTCCGGAAATTTGAGAAGTTCAGCGTTCAAAATCTATACACCGCAGACGCAGGCAGCAAATCTATCGTGATTATTAGTCTTTGTCCCTAAGGCCACGTACCGCGTTCCTCGTCCCGTCTTCTAAGAGGCTTCTCGACTGATCGTCTCAATCGCTTCGAGAATGACTTCGTCGTAAACATCCTTGCAAAGAGCCTCAGCAACTTTAGGGACCTTCACCAGCGCCTTGACCAGACCGAACCTCAAATCACGCGGCAGTGAACCAACATAAGCGACCAGATTCTCTTCTTGCGCTAAAGTCAGGAGCGGATCAATCTCGAGAGTAGTCACAATATCATTGAGTGTGACCGCCTGCAGATCGTCACGTTGATTATTCACCCGAGCGGTCACTTCCGTCCAGTCATCGAGGACCTGTCGAGCCGTAACGGGGCGTTCTTTCTGCTCACTCGACCAGCGCAGGAAACTGACCGCAGCCTCTTGACCAACAATCCCGGCATAAATCTCCATCTCCAGATCTACAGGAAAACGACAGGAACGACGCAGCGTGCTGACCATCTCCCAGGCCCGCTCAGTTGGCTCCATTTGCATATCCAAAGGAGCTCCCGGCTTTGCCAGCAGGTTCGGGTAGGCAGAAAGAAATTGTTGGACCGTCTCGTCAAACTCCTGTTCTTTGGCATAACGGGCCCAGCAGTTGTAATCAGTCTCCACGTAAATCATCACCATACGATCAAGCAGCGCCCGATCGAGAGTTGCCACCTGGTAGCTGCCATCCTGGGGATTGATGGAGACGACCACTTTATGTTTTGAGTGCAGACTATGAGTATGCAAGCAGCGCTGTTGTCCCTCAAGAGGAGGCTCAACAAACTGGAAGATCGCTTGCAGCGTATCCTCCTGCTGGGCACGGTTCAGTTCGTCGCAATGGATGATAGTTTCTGGCGCATCGTCAGCGGGCCACCACGAAGGCTGTGACCAGTGCATAACCT
>DAOWJU010000268.1 GCA_030640215.1 Desulfuromonadales bacterium | reverse complement strand
ATAGCGCGTTTGAGATTCATGTCTCCCCCTTGGTGGCAACCTGTTAGGGTATAGCCAGTTCCTGGGCTTTTTGGGTTGCTGTGCTTTTCGGATAACGTTGGTTGAGTGAGTCAATTGCCTGGCGGGCTTCATCTGTCGCCCCCAATTGCAGTTGTGCAATGGCTATCTTTAAGAGAGCGTCCGGGTTTTTAGGTGCGCTCGGGTAGTCGTTGAGGACACGCTCAAACTCCTGAATCGCCACAGGGTACTGTTGTTGATTGAAGTAACAGTCACCCAGCCAGAATTGTGCGTTGCTGGCATAACTGTTGTTGGGAAAACGCTGCAGAAAGTTCTCGAAACCGTGAACCGCTGCCTGGTAGCGTCCCGAAGCATAATCGCCAAAGGCCTGCAGGTAAACCTCGGTAGGGGATCCCTCCCCTGGGGCCGGAGTTGTTGCAGGTTGTGCTGCCCGGGTGGGTAGATATCCTGCTTGCGTTGTTTGTGGTGTTTGACGGAGTTGTTCAATCTCCATGCTCTGCTGCTGCAGACGAGTTTCCAGTTCTGCGACCTGATGGGACAATTTCTGGACGGTCTGCTGCTGGCTGTTCAGCGATGAGTGCAAACGACGCATTTCCAGAGTCAGGTTGCTGGAAACCGGTGTTGTCGGCGGCGGTGTACACGCGCCTAGCAGCACGATGACCATTACGGCTGTCAGAATTCTGTAAACAGGGATTGTCATGTCATTTAATTTGCTTGTTGTTGGAGTTGAAATTCCCTAAAAATTATAGTCTTTTTCAAGCCTTGTCAAGCATCATGGCAGGTGACACCTTTATCTTGCTCTGCATGAAATATGCCTTGGTGTGATAGAATGGATGGTGAAGTTTAGTTCGCCCATATGAAAACTGCGATTATTACTCTATAGAGGTCTTCTTTAATGGTCCCTGAACTCCTGGCCCCGGCCGGAAACCTGGAAAAGCTGGAAACTGCCCTGCGTTACGGGGCCGATGCTGTCTATTGTGGTGTCGAACAGTTCAGTTTGCGAGCCCTGGCCGGTAATCTGACGGTAGCAGAGTTGTCTCTTGCCTGTGAAACCACGCATTCTCTTGGCAAACGCCTTTACCTGACCTTGAATGCTTTCCTTCGTCCCGGTGAGGAAGTTGCGGCGCGCGAATTACTGGAATCGTTGCTTTCGATTCCGGTGGACGCCTACATCGTGGCGGATCCCGGCATGCTCCATCTGGTGCGGCAGATTGACCCGGGCAGAGAGGTACACCTTTCTACTCAGGCCAACACCACCAGCGGCCTTGCGGCGCATTTTTGGCAGGATCAGGGCGTCAAACGGCTGAATCTGGCCAGAGAACTGAGCTTGCAGGAGATCGCTGCGATCCGTGCGTCTGTAACGCTGGGGTTGGAAGTGTTCGTCCATGGTGCCATGTGTATGGCCTATTCTGGACGTTGCCTGCTGTCGGCCGGTCTTTCCGGGCGCAGTGCCAACCACGGAACCTGTAGTCATCCTTGCCGTTGGAAATATTCGCTACAGGAGGAGATGCGACCGGGGGAGTATATGCCGATCGAGGAGGATGAACGGGGCACTTATATCTTCAACAGTCGTGATCTCTGTCTGATCGGCCATCTGCCGGACTTGATCAACGCTGGCGTCGATAGCCTGAAGATCGAGGGCCGCATGAAGAGCCTCTACTATGTGGCCGCCGTAACCAGAGTTTACCGGGCGGCGCTTGACGCCTGGCGCGATGATCCGGACAATTACCGGGTCGATCCGCAATGGTATAGAGAGCTGGAAGCGGTCAGCCACCGTCCTTACGGTACCGGCTTTCTCTTTGAGCAGGAGCAACTCCAGGATCGCGCCTTTGTCACTGCCGAAAACAGTGATTATCTTCGAGATTGTGATTTTGTCGGTATTGTTCAGAGCGTAGCGCCGGACGGTGACTGGTTGGTAGGAGGGCGTAACCGTTTTAAAGGCGGAGAACGCCTGGAGATCATCGGCCCGGGCATGCGTCAAGGGGAATTCGTGTTTGGTGAAGCAGTCAATGCAAAGGGGGAGGCTATTGCAACCGTTCAGCCGAACGCTGTTGTGCGCATGGCCCTGCCGGCAGGAACACAGCCCGGAGATATGTTGCGCCGTTGGCGGAGCGGTTAGTCGGTGTCTTCAATTCAGGCTTGCCATATCTGTCTGCTGCGAACATCACAACAAGTGAGCTGCCGACCATAGACGCAGCCGGTATCCAGTCCTATCCGGGTCGCGGCCAGGAGGGGCTCCGCAAGCGGCGTGTGACCATAGACCACGGTCTTTCCCCAATCGTAGTTCGAGGTGACAAACTCCCGGCGTATCCAGAGTAGATCACTGATGTCCTGCTCAGCCAGAGGGATACCGGGGCGCAGGCCAGCGTGAACGAAAATATAATCGTCCCTTTCATAACTATTGAGGAGTGTTTCAAGGAAAGCCCGGTGAGATGATGGGACTGGCCACTTGCCGTTGTCCTGATAGCTGTGCAAGGTTTTTGGCCCGCCGTTCATGAGAAAAATGGTTGCGTCATGGCCATCGAGATAATCGGTAAACATCTGATCGTGGTTGCCGCGCAAAAAAACCGTTGCTGGTAATTCTTTACCAAATTCAATCAGGTAATCGATCACGCCGGAACTGGCAGGGCCACGATCGACGTAATCACCGAGGAAGATGACCTGGTCTCCAGCTGTCGGCGCGACCTGAATCATCAGTGCGTCAAGCTGGTCAAGGCAGCCATGGATATCGCCAACAGCAAGCAGGCGTCCCTCTGCTTTTGTTTCAAGATTCTGCATCACTCTTACATTCTACCCGCTTTTATCTCTACTGTGAGGAGTTTTTATGTCGAAAATCATATCGCGAGAAACAGTCTTTGCCGGGCGTGTCCTGGATGTTGCGGTGGAAAAGCATCAGATGCCAGATGGCAGGCAGTCAAGCTTCGAAATTATCCGTCATCCGGGTGGTGCTGCAATCCTGCCGGTGTTGCCTGATGGTCGCGTTCTGTTGATCAGTCAGTTCCGTCCGGCGATCGGTAAGATGATCTATGAAATCCCAGCTGGACGTCTTGAACCCGGAGAATCCGCACAAGACTGTGCCGGTCGCGAGCTGATTGAAGAGGCCGGTTATTCTGCAGCGCAAATTCTGCCGCTCGGCGGCTTCTGGAGTACGGCTGGTTTCTGTGATGAATATATCCATCTTTTTCTGGGCCGTGAGCTCAACATTGCGGAACAGAAACTGGAAGCTGACGAGATTATAGATCTTTGCCCCATGACTCTTGCTGAGGCGGTGGGAAAAGTTGAGAGTGGTGAAATTCTTGATGGCAAAACCCAGTTGTCGCTATTGCTTTATGAAAAGACTTTATGCGGAGAATGATCAGTGACCAGTCTGCCAGCACATTACGCTTCACCGATACATCTGCCCTTTAACCGGGCCTGCCTTGACGGGCAGCTTGTCCTGCAGGGGCCTGGTGCCGATCCGGGAGGCTCGGGATACGGGGTCTTGCTGTGTGGCAATAAAATGCTGACGGCAAAATCACAAGGCCGTTTCGTTCTACCGTATGGGGAATGGTCTGGTGACTCGGCGCTCTATCTTGGCCGCTGGCAGGGTCAGCCCTGTTACTTGATTGACTTGGATGACGCGACGAAATTGCCGGAGAATTTAGAGAGCTGCGGACTGCTCGATGAAAATCCGCAGTTACCAATCGACCTGCTGTCAATGGGCGGGCTGGGACGCATGATTCTGCATTGGCAGGAGCGCAGTCGTTTCTGTGGCTACTGTGGTCAACCGACCAACTGGCACGCCAGCGAATGGGGAAGAAGCTGCGACGCCTGCGGCGAGCACGCTTTTCCTGCTATTCACCCATGTGCCATTGTTCTGGTCACGAGACCGGGGGAAGTGCTGTTGACGCGCAAGCCGAACTGGGCCCCCAATCGTTATAGCCTGGTGGCCGGTTTTCAGGAGTTTGCTGAGTCGTTGGAAGAAACCGCGATACGTGAGATTGCAGAAGAGACAGGTATTGTTGCCAACAATATCCGTTATGTCGGTAGCCAGTGTTGGCCTTTCCCGAGCCAGGTGATGGTTGGTTTCGTGGCGGATTACGTTGAGGGAGAAGTGAAGGTCGACACGACAGAACTCGCCGATGCGCGCTGGTTCTCTCTTGATGACTTGCCGAGTCTGCCGCCAAGGCGCAGTATCGCCCGCTATATACTTGATACAGCCCTGGAGCTGCCATGATGGTCTCTAATCAAAGCATCCGCAAGGCGGGAGCCGAGCCTT
>DAOWJU010000289.1 GCA_030640215.1 Desulfuromonadales bacterium | reverse complement strand
GGAGACTCGGCTGAAGCGTTTCTCGGTACTCAGGGATATGTCTGGGATACCCAGTCGGACATGATGTATGCGTTGGTTGGCGCGATTGTGGCGTTAGTCTTGCTGTCGAAAGTGCATGATAAGCAATTAAGCCGGTGTGAGGAGTGAGGAACGAGGTTTAGAATCAAGAGCCTAAATCACAAAAAAGCCATGAGACGAAATAAGTCTTCATGGCTTTTTTGTTTGTGAGGTTCCCGCGTTCCTATTTTTAAGGAGCTATCGGCATCTCGTAGTCTGTTACAACAACGTCCATCTTCAGCAGGAAACGACTGAATTCATTGAAAGTCATGCTGGTTGGTTTGACCACGAAGAGGGCGACGATGCTGACGACCATTGCTGCGGCTACCCAGTTGAGAACGAGGTTACGCAACTCCCAGTTTGGCTCTTCATCCTCTTTCTTCTCCGACTGTTCCTTGGCGGGCAGTTTTGCGGCCATCTGCCGCATGATCTTTCCCGAACCGAGAAAAATCACCGCAGAGACTGCAAACTGGGGAAGAATCTCCAGCGAAGCATATCCGGTTCCCAGTACACAGGCGTAAAATGCCAAGGTACCAAGCCCGATCATGGTCATCTGACGGCTGAGTTTTGCGTTCACGAGTTGCATGCCCTTCTGTTATTCATCATGAAACAAAATTATCGATAACCGCATCCCCTGTCAAGAATTGATCTTGCCAGGTCAAGAACGGATCTTGCCTGATCTGGCCATCTCTGGTTGGAATAGCTGGAGTGCTTCGCCGCTGATATGGCGTAGCCCCAGGTAGAGTCCCGGCAGACTGCTGGTCAGGCCGAGCAGGGCGGCACTGTGCAAAAAAGCGGTATTCTCAGTGGCATGAGCCAGGGCGAGTGAGAGCAGGAATGCTGTCATCATGGCAAACACTAAACGACAGGTGCGAGTTAACTGCTCGAGACCCTGGCAGATAATCAGACTGAACATACCCCACATGGCGAGATAACCCATCATCGGGATCGGACCGGGAGCCGATCCGTATCCGGCTCTTGGCAGAATATCGAGAGCCAGAATCGAGAGCCAGAATAGACCGAATCCAGTAAAAGCTATGGCGCGCAGTGGGTTGCTTTTCAGAGTGTTCAATCCGGCTGAAATCTGGCCAATGGAACCCAGCATGATAATGATCGCCAGAAGATGCATGTCTATCGATATGACCGGCAACTTGTCGGCAGCGTAGCTTGCCACGGTGATGCCGTAACAAAAGAGTCCAAGCACGGGCAAATTGTCGGGGTTGCTCTCTGGTCGGCATGTTGCAGGAAGATCAATTTTGGGCATGATGGAATCCTTATGGTCTAACCGATCAGCGAGTTCACGGTATTTATGACAATCCTCATATTTACACGAACAGAACTTGATGATCATGCTGGCGTCGTGTGAGGAAATGTACCCGCATCCGACATCACAGAGATCTTCATCGTTATCGTAGTAGGGGCAGACCACAGAATCTTGCATTTGCACCTCCTGTATCGGCTGAAGTCCGGTTTGCAGGCTTGCTTGAAAAAATGGGCCCGGCCGTTTGGAGACTGTCGAACTTAACAACACTGAAACTGGACCGGGCCCCATTGGAGTCACGTCTCTTTATTGAGCAAGGCATGTACCAAAACCTTGCCTTGCCCTTACGTGTTTGGTTAACCTAATCATTACAGTTGTTTATGTGGTGTGTGGGGGAGGGGTCTGACGGGGAAGATCTTGGTAGTATTCGCACGAATGCAAAAACTGGCAAATCTATTTTTGCATTTGTGCAAACTTATGAGGTAGTGAAATGTGAAATGTGTTTCTTTTTCCTTTGGCTCTGTTAGCGTTCCGTGTTGACAAGGGTGTCCTGAATGTCCTGCCGCTGCCACACTTCGTGTATATTAATATGCATGTTTGTGCAGCCCAAATTCCACCCTGAAATCCGAAGCCTTAACAATCGGGACAACTCGCTTGTCTTTCTTCACCAACGAAATAATCCCGTAACTAGCCATTGTCTTCAATGTTCTCGAAAGGTTACTAGAAGAGCGACCGGAAAGTTCTTCTAGCTCTTTGAGTGATTTAGGATGTTCTTCTGCGATTATCTGCAAAAGCTTCTGATTCTCATTGTTAAGAACTTGAGCCATTGATTGAAGAGACTCAAACCAAATCTTGGGTTCACTGCTTTTAGGGACATATTCCCCTCTGGCAATAGCAATAGACCTCCGTTTGTATTCCTCTTTGGACATAACTCCGATTTTCATTACTTTTTTAGCCATATCTATTCTCCCAAAAACGTTTCCACTGCGGCCCAAAAATCCTCAAGGAGTTGACCGGCTGTTTCAAACTCGTATGGTGTAATTTTCTCTCTCTGGTGCTTGTGGTCCCAGGTGATCTTCCTGGCCCCGTACTTCTTTCTTTTTGGCTTTATCGCATGAGCATTATCAAAACCAATGATTCTTACATTATTCCTATCGTGCAGAGACAAGCTATATTTGATGCCATGTGGTATCTGTTTGCTCGGCTCTACTTTGTAGGCTTCGAACTTAGTCCAATAACCATTTTCCATGGGGAAAATCTCCCCATTCAAGTTGAGCAACGTTTCTATGTCAAAACCGGTCAATATCTTCCCCTCTCACTATCAAGTTGTCACCAGATGATAAGTGTAGGCGGTTGCAGGCTAATTTTCAAGCACAGAATTCTATTAGAAAAGCCACTCAGAAAATGGTTGAGTGGCTAATACATGCCATAACTGGAGAAGGTACGCTTGTCACGCTACCGCTATTGACCGACATATTCAATAGGCACCCTATCAACACAGAACGCCAACAGAGACTTTCCTTTTAACTTTTTTCAATCTCCTTCTTGTTAATCCCATATTTTTTCAGCTTGCGGTAGATGGTCGCCATGTTCATGCCAGCTTCTGCGGCAGCGTCTTCGACATTGCCGCTGTGTTTGCGCAGCAGGCGGGTCAGGTAGTCGGTTTCAAACCTGCTGAGAGCCGAGCTGTAATCCGCCTGGTTCGCACTCTGTCCGGCCTTATCAGTTTCGATCAATTGAGCCAATTCCGGCAGACCGATGAAGTTGCCGTCTGAGATAGCCATGGTTGCCTCGATAACGTTGCAGAGTTGGCGGATGTTGCCAGGCCAGGCATAAGAGCGCAGAGCTTCCATTGCTTCAGGGGTTAGTCCTTTGAATTCAGTCCCGAACTTGACGTTTTGCTCGCGCACGAAATGAGTTGCCAGAAGCGGAATGTCGTCCTGACGCTCGCGCAATGGTGGTAGGTGCAGGTTGATGACATTGAGACGGTAGAAAAGATCTTCACGGAAAATACCTTCTGCAACTTCGGCGCTTAAGTCTGAATTGGTTGCTGAGATAATACGCACATCCACCTTGGTGGGGGTGGTGTCGCCCAAACAGCAGAACTCCTGCTCCTGCAGAAAACGCAGCAACGTCTTCTGCATGCTGAGAGGCAGATTGCCAACTTCGTCAAGGAAGAGAGTGCCACCATTGGCAGCCTCAAGTAGGCCTTTGCGGTTCTCCAATGCTCCGGTAAAGGCGCCCTTGCGGTAACCGAAGAGTTCACTCTCCAGAATGGATTCCGGCAGAGCACCACAGTTGACAGCAACAAAACGATGGTTACGGCGGGTCGAGTTGTGATGTATGGCCTGGGCTATCAGCTCTTTGCCGGTGCCCGATTCACCGGTAATCAGCACCGAAGTGTCGCGTACCGCCACCTTGGCTACTTTTTCCAGCAAGGCCCGGATCTCCGGAGAGGCACCGATAATCTTTTCAAATTTGAATTGTCCCGACAGCTCTTCGCGCAGGTCACGATTCTCTTCCACCAGCTCATGATGCTGCAGAGCATTTTTTACCCGGTAGATCAACTCGTCTGGCTCGAAAGGCTTGGTCAGCATGTCGTAAGCCCCACGTCGCAGTGCCTGAATCGACATCTCTACTGTAGCGTAGGCCGTGATCATGATGACTGGCACTTCGGGGTCGCGGTTGCGCACATGTTGCAGGACTTCGAGGCCGTCCATCTCCGGCATCTTAATGTCGCTGATGATCAGGTCATAATCGCCAGCAGTGAACTCAGCAATGGCCTGAACCGGTCTGGTAAAGCTTTTGACCAGATAACCCTGATCCTTGAGTACTGCCTCCATCATGCGGCAGAGGCCAGCCTCATTGTCGATCAACATGATGCGTTGTGAAGCCATCAAAATTCCTCCCTTACGAGTGGCAACCGAATGGTGACGGTGGTGCCCTGGTTGAGACGGCTGGTCATCTGGATGCTGCCGTGATGTTGCTCGATAATCTGTCTGGTGATCGCCAGACCGAGGCCGGTACCGCGATCCTTGGTTGTATAAAACGGCTCAAAAATACGTTCAAGATCGTCTTCGTCAATACCGCTGCCGGTGTCGACAAAGGTGATAACGACATGGTCTTCCTCACGGACGGTGCTGACATTGAGCTGGCCGCCGTCTGCCATTGCGGCTCCGGCATTCAGAATCAGGTTGATCGCCACCTGGCGAATCTGGTCACCGTCGATAGCGAGCGATGGTAGTTCTGCATCGAACTGCTTGACGATTTTCACCCCATGCATATCGGTATGATTGGTGGCAAAGCTGACGATCTGGTCGAGCAACTGGTTGAGATCTGTTTCGGCGAATTCAGGTCGAGGGGTGCGCGCGTAGTTGAGCAAGTCCTGGACGATTTTTTTGCAGCGTTTACTCTCGCGTTTGATCTCATGGATGAAATGATGATTGGGATCTTCCGGGCCGATCTTATTCTCAAGATAACCCGCATAGCCGAGAATGACACCGAGCGGATTGTTGATCTCGTGAGCCACCCCCGATGAAAGGACGCCCAGCGACGCCATCTTGCCCTGTTGAGCGAGACTGGCCTCAAGTTCCCTGTTGTGCTGCAGGTTTCTGGTCATGCGGTTGAAGGTTACAGCCAGTTCCCCGAGCTCATCGCGGCTGGCGATCTCCATTTGGCGCTGGAACTGGCCGCGCTTGATGTCGCGAATCACCGCTGTCATATGCTGGATCGGGTCGGAGAGAACCTTGGCGGCTAGAAAGACCATCAGCATAGCCAGGGTCGCAACCACGATGGAAATAGCGCCGATGCTGCTAAGAATTCGGCCCTTAATCAGATTGGCCTCTTGGTAAAATTCATCTTCGTAGGAGCCGACGGCAACGATCCAGTCCCAGGGCTGATAATAGAGATAGCGGACGATCTTGCGGCGAGGCTTGTCTTCTCCCGGATTCTGCCAGGGATAGTGGATCCAACCCTCACGTTGTTTGCACATCTGCTCAATAAAGGGGATACCATTGGAATCTTTGGAGGCGTAGATGTTCTCACCTTCGGCCTCGGGATGGATGGTCAGAGTCCCCTTGCGATCCATGCAGTAAATGTAACCGGTCTGGCCAACCTGTTTGGCATTGATTCTGGCTTTAAGTTTTGCAAAGGCCTGCTGCTCCACAGCCGGGTTCTCATAGGATTCATCAAGGTAACCGCCCGTGGCAATAATCCAG
>DAOWJU010000001.1 GCA_030640215.1 Desulfuromonadales bacterium | reverse complement strand
GGCAAAAAGGCCAAGGTGAACCCGGTCCTCTGTAAAGGCGATGGCCTCTGTAACGCCAAGTGTCCGACTGCGGCTATTTATCTGAAACACTATACCGATGACGAAATCTTCGCCCAGATTGACGAGGCGTTTCCTGCCTCCTCAAAAATTTGTTGTGGAATGAAATAAAAGTTATCTTAACCGCTTGTTGCATTATCAATGAACAGGTTGCAAGGAAGGAGGTACGCATGTCTGCTGATTTTGAATTTAAACCCAGTGTCATAGGCTTTTTGTGCACATGGTGAGCGTACGGCGCTGCTGACCTGGCTGGAGTTTCCAGACTGCAATATACAACTGAAACAAAGATTATTCGTGTTATGTGCACTGGTCGAGTTGACCTGTCATTTGTCCTTCGTGCGTTCTCAAATGGAGCGGATGGGGTCTTTATTGGCGGCTGTTGGCTTGGCGAATGTCATTATGTGACGGAAGGCAATTACGATGCATTGTTCAATATGCATTTATGTAGAAAATTATTGCAACATGTCGGTGTGAACCCCAAAAGGCTGCGTCTTGAATGGATCTCCGCCTCTGAGGGAACACGCTACGCCGAAGTCATGAATGATTTTGGCAAACAATTGAAGGAAGCGGGACCTCTCGGTAAAGGCGAGGGCATCAATGAAAACATATTGAAGCTCAAGCTGGAAGCGGTTTCGAAGCTGATCCCTTACATTAAGCTGGTGGAGCGGGAGAGACTGCGGGTACGTTTTGATACTGAGGAAGCCTACACAGAATATTTCGCCAGCGACGAGATGAACAGGCTATTTGATGAACTGGTGGTGGATAAATTGGCGGTCAGCCAGATTATGCTGCTGCTACAGGGCAATCCTCTTTCTGCACGAGACATTGCCGAAACTCTTGGCTTGGAACCAGCGGAAGTATCCAGACATCTCAACAGCTCTTCGCGGCTCGGTTTGCTCAGCTTCGATGAGGAACTAAAAAGCTTTGCTTTGGCCTAGTTGATAAAGGACGATAATAATGGATATTGGCACAGTCGATCAGATTATTGATAAACATCATGGTGAAGCCAGTTCGCTGATACAAGTCTTGCTGGAGATCCAGAGACAGAACAAATGGCTGCCCAAGACGGTGCTTACCCGGGTCAGTGAGAAGCTGGATGTGCCCATGAGCCAGATTCAGCATATCACCACTTTTTATAAAACCTTCAGCCTTGTCCCCAAGGGCCGTCATGAGGTTCACGTCTGCATGGGCACGGCCTGCCATGTTCGGGGTGCGGAACGTATTCTTGATACGGTTGAGGAAGTGACTGGTGTCAAATCAGGTGAAACCGATCCGGATTTGAACTTCAGTGTTGAGACCGTGAACTGTCTCGGTTGCTGCGCTCTGGGGCCGGTCATTGTTGTTGATGGCGAATATCATGGCAATGTGGAGCCGGCCGAGACTGTAGAAGTACTGAAAAACTGTGACTGTAGCTGTGAATAAGGGAAAATTATGCCAAGGATAAATTCATCTGCCGAATTGGATGCGCTTCGCCAGGAGATCCTCTCGCAAAGGGATCCAGATCAGCCTTGCCTTACGCTCTGTTCCGGTAGTGCCTGTCATGCGACTGGTTGTGGGAAAGTTGCTGCGGCGATTGAAGAGGAAATGGAATCACAGGGAGTGGCAGATGATGTCCATTTTCGAAGGACTGGTTGTCACGGTTTTTGTGAGCAAGGCCCGATTGTTGTCATTTACCCTGAAGGCATCTGTTACCTCAAAGTAAAGCCAGAAGACATTGCTGAGATTATCTCCGAGACGATAAAAGAGAAGAAGATTATCGAGCGTTTACTCTATGTCGATCCCAACTCAGGCGAAAACACCACCCTTGAAGAGGATATTCCCTTTTACAAGAATCAGGAACGTCTGGTCCTTGGCTTCAACCTGAAAATTGACCCCAAAAGTCTTGAAGATTATCTCGCCGTCGGTGGCTATCAAGCCCTGGTTAAAACGCTCTTCGAGATGACGCCCGAGCAGGTTGTTGGCGAAGTGAAAGATGCAAATCTTCGCGGTCGAGGCGGAGCCGGTTTTCCTTCTGGTGTTAAGTGGGATTTTGCTCGCAAGGCTCCGGGCGATAAGAAGTATGTTGTCGTCAACTGCGATGAAGGCGACCCGGGTGCTTACATGGACCGCTCACTGATGGAAGGCAACCCTTACGGTGTGCTTGAAGGCTTGATGATCGGTGCCTATGCCATCGGCTCAAATGAAGGCTATGTTTATGTTCGCCAGGAATATCCTCTGGCAGTGGACAACCTGGAGATCGCCATCAAGAAGGCCGAGGATTATGGACTGCTCGGTCAGGATATCCTTGGTTCCGGGTTTGATTTCACGGTTAAGGTGCATCGAGGCGCTGGAGCTTTTATTTGTGGTGAGGAGACCTCGCTGCTCAAGTCTCTTGAAGGCTTGCCCGGCGAACCCAATGCCAGGCCACCGTTCCCGGCGACTAAAGGACTCTGGGGTAAGCCGACCAATATTAATAATGTTGAGACATGGTCCAATATCCCCTTGATAATCAGTAAAGGTGCAGATTTTTTTAATTCGATTGGTACCGAAAAAAGCAAAGGGACCAAGATTTTTTCGCTGGTCGGTAAGGTAAACAATACCGGCTTGGTAGAAGTGCCTATGGGCGCAACCTTGCGCGACATCATCTATAAGATTGGCGGCGGGGTGCCCGGAGAGAAGAAGTTCAAGGCGGTGCAGACAGGTGGCCCCTCCGGTGGTTGTATCCCGGAAAATCTCCTCGACACAAAAGTCGATTTTGACGAGTTGACCCAGGCTGGTGCAATGATGGGCTCTGGCGGCATGATCGTCATGGATGAGGATACCTGTCTGGTTGATCTTGCCAGATATTTCCTCGCCTTTCTTAGTGATGAATCGTGCGGTAAATGCAATCCGTGTCGCGAAGGCATCAGACAGATGCTCAAGATTCTCACCAATATCACCAAAGGATTGGGTACCGAGAGCGACCTGGAACTTTTGCTGGAACTGGCCGAGACCACCAAGGGTGCCTCTCTTTGCGCTCTGGGTAAAACCGCTCCCAACCCGGTTCTTAGCACGTTACGCTATTTCAAGGATGAGTATGAGGCGCACATCAAGGAGCAAAGATGTCCGGCACTCTCCTGCAAGGCATTGATCGCGTTCTATATCGAACCGGACAAGTGCAAAGCCTGCGGAGCTTGTTTTAAACAGTGCCCTGCGGAAGCGATTGAGGGTGGCAAGAAACGGATTCACGTCATCGATCAGGATAAATGCACCCGGTGCGGCTCTTGTGTTGACGCTTGTCCCAAAGCCTTTGGTGCGGTGAAAGTGATGTCCGGTGAACCTGTTCCTGTTGCCATAGCTGAAGAAGCAAGAAACTTAGGATAAATAATGAGCGAAATCCTTTTGCAGATTGATGGAAAGAAAGTGACCGCCAAGGAAGGCATGACTATTCTGGAGGCGGCGCGCAGCGTAGGGGTCTCTATTCCGACCCTTTGTGACCATGAGAAACTTGCACCTTATGGAGCTTGCCGGGTCTGCACAGTTGAAGCTGATGCTCGTGGGACGACTAATCTTGTCGCTGCCTGCCTGCAGCCAGTAGAAAATGACCTGGTTGTAAGAACCCGATCCGAGAAAGTGGACAAAATCCGCAAGGTGCTTTTGGAACAGATGCTGGCTCACGCGCCCGATTCTGAGGAACTGCAGGAGCTAGCCCAAGTGTATGGAGCGGATAAGGATCGTTTTGAAGCAGAGTCCTCGTTTTGCATTCTCTGTGGTCTTTGTGTGCGATATTGCGCTGAGGTCAAAAAGAAGCATGCGGTTGGTTTCTTTGACCGTGGAGCAAAGCGCGAAATCGATTTCATTCCGGAGGTCGCCATCAGGGAATGCTGGGACTGCAAAGAATGTTTCCCGCTCTGTCCCACCTCAGCGTTACAGGCTGCATACGTTTTAACCGAGGCGCTGATGTCTCCACCGGCGTCATCCACAAAAGGCTGCAATAGCTGCGGCTGAGAAATCCCCCTCAATCCCCCTTTACAGAAGGGGGAGGCAAGAGAGCTAGAGATTACCCCCTTTGTCAAAGGGGGGCGAGGGGGGATTGAAAGAATGGCGGATATGGCAGAACAATCTACACAAAAAATTGTCCGTGTCGTACAAGGACAGGTTGAACAGGCCGAGCGTAAAGTCGTTGAGGAATATCCGTTGCGATTACGGGTCAACGGTCGCGAATTAGCAACTCTGGTCTGCTCACCGCATCAGCTCAACTTCCTGCTTGTCGGTTTTTTCCGCCTGCAGGGATTTATCGACACTCTTGATGATATCCTCTCCATGGGGGTTTGCAGCGAATACGGCCTTGCCGAACTTCGTCTTCGGGCTGAGTTGCCTGAGCAGCTGCAACCAACTCTGACATCCGGTTGCGGCACCGGCATCTCCTACAACCTGCCGCAAAATTTACTCAATCCTTCTCAACAAAGTTCACGCAGTTATCGGAGCGAGGAGCTGTTCCGCCTGATGAAAGAGCTGCATGGTCATGCTGAACAGTATCGCAGCCACGGCGGTATCCATTCTGCGGCCATCGGAGACGTTGACGGACTGCTGCTCTATGCCGAGGATCTCGGTCGTCACAACACCCTCGACCGACTCGCTGGCGAAGCCCTCTTTAAGGGAATCGATGCGCAGGATAAGATGCTGGTCACCTCCGGGCGCATCTCTTCCGAGATGGTCGCTAAAGCTGCGCGACTTGGTGTCGGTCTGATAGCCTCGCGCACCTCGCCAACCGATCGAGCCATCGAACTCAGCGAGCAAGCCGGGATCACTATGGTTGGCTATCTGCGTGGCAGTAGTATGGAAATTTACAGTCATCCACAACAGTTGCAATTGTAGGAAAACCACGAGTTACTCTGAGACTTAACCTGATTATGACTTCTATTGGTCAGCTGGTGTAATGTATTGATTCGTGTTCTCCATGTAAGAGCATCAAGGGGGCTTTAGCCATGGCAAGACATTCTGATGATCCGGTGAGACATATCGTCACTTTTCGTGTAAATCATGAGGAGAAAATCCTGTTGGAGCAACTGGCGAAGCTGTCCGGTCGTACTGTCTCCGATTTTGTACGTCGAAATCTGGATCTGCTAAGCAGGCTGTCGGACAATCAATGAGCTGGCTTGCTAAAAAAATAAATTGAGGAAGTAAATGTGATGAGATTTACCGGAACCGATTCTTATGTAGCGACAGATGATCTTAACCTGGCAGTGAATGCTGCCATCACTCTGGGCCGACCTTTGCTGATCAAGGGAGAGCCCGGTACCGGTAAGACCATGCTCGCAGAGGAGGTGGCCCGAGCTTTGGATATGCCGCTCTATCAGTGGCATGTCAAATCAACCACCAAGGCGAATCAAGGCTTGTACGAATATGATGCTGTCTCCCGCCTGCGCGATTCACAGCTCGGTGATGAGCGGGTGCATGATATCGGCAACTACATCGTCAAGGGCAAATTGTGGGAAGCTTTCGAATCAGAACAGCGAGCAGTGCTGTTGATCGATGAGGTCGACAAGGCCGACATTGAATTCCCTAATGATTTGTTGCAGGAACTCGATCGGATGGAGTTCTACGTCTACGAGACCCGACAACTGATCACAGCAAAACACCGGCCGGTGATTATCATCACCAGCAACAATGAAAAAGAACTGCCCGATGCCTTTTTGCGGCGCTGTTTTTTTCACTATATTCGCTTTCCGGAGGCCGAGACCATGGCGCAGATCGTCGAGGTTCATTATCCGGGAATCAAGCAGTCGTTGCTGAAGAGCGCTCTGGAAACCTTCTTCGGCATGCGTGAAGTGCCTGGCCTGAAAAAGAAACCCTCCACCTCAGAATTGCTCGATTGGCTCAAACTGCTGGTGGCCGAAGAGATTCCTGCTGAAGCTTTGCACAGCAAATCTCCCGGTAAATCGATTCCGCCTCTGCACGGTGCGCTACTGAAAAACGAGCAGGATGTGGGGCTGTTTGAGAGGTTGGTTGGTCTGTCGCGACGCGGGCGCTGAGCTAAAAGGAAGAGTTCTGACCTATGCGTATTATGACTGAAATGCGGGATTTGGCTCTGGACCTTGCATCACGTTTTCAAATTCCGAAGATTGCCGGTATTGTCTTCCCTCCCTTTTATGAAGGTGGCCAACAACCTAAAGAGTGTGAGTTTATGGCCTTGGCGCTTGAAGGCGGGGCAGGTGGGGTAAGTTATCTGTTGTTGCCTGACAGCAGCGCAGAGGAATATCGGTCTTTAAAACCACAGTCTTTTATCGGTAACAGCCCTGAGCAGTATGTCGAAGCTTTTGCTGGTACTGATCCTATACAAAATATGCTGGGTCTTGCTTGCATCAACGCCATTTGTCAGCATGTAATGCGCATCTCTGATTGCGTACCTGATGCCGCCATAGACTCT
>DAOWJU010000208.1 GCA_030640215.1 Desulfuromonadales bacterium | reverse complement strand
GTTGCGACCATCGATATCCTTGGTGAGTTTATCAAGACCAGGGAAGAGGCTACTTTTTTCAAACAACAGTGCCTCGATATCCTCAATGGTATTGACAAGGAAGGCCTCGATGCCAACCTGTCGCTCAAACCGACCCAGATGGGGCTGGAACTTGATAGGGAATTCGCGTTCGCAAATATCCGCGAAATCGTTGCCCTGGCATCGGAACTTGATAATTTTGTGCGCATCGACATGGAAGATCATCCCTGCACCGATGACACCCTGGACTACTTCCGGCGCTTACGCGAAGAGTTTCCGGGGCACGTTGGTGTGGTGGTACAGTCCTACCTGCGTCGTACGCTGGACGATATTGAAGGCTTGAGCGACGGTCTGCTTAACTTCCGTCTTTGCAAAGGAATCTATAACGAGCCCAGAACAGTTGCCTATAAGGATATGGCGATCATCAACCGGAACTTTACCTGCTGCCTTGAAAAAATGTTTGAGAAGAAGGCGTATGTGGGGATTGCCACCCATGACGAAATTCTGGTCTTTGAAGCACAACAGTTGATCAACAAATTTGGTCTGAAACGGGATGAGTATGAGTTTCAAATGCTGCTTGGTGTCGATCCTGAGTTGCGTGATCTACTGGTTGAACAGGGCCATCGTTTGCGCATCTACGTTCCCTTTGGCGAAAAGTGGATGCCATATTCCAGGCGTCGTCTTAAAGAGAACCCGAGTATCGCCAAGCATGCGCTGAAGCAGATGCTTGGAATGTCGGCGCTGCCAGTCTGACGGTCCAAAAACATTTCTGTCATAAAAGGGGAGGCTACTTGTTGGTCTCCTCTTTTTCGTGTAGTTTGTGCCGGGTAGGGACTGTCCCTGGATGGGGACTGTCCCTTTTGCACTAATGTGATTATTAAAAGCCGGGGGCAGCCCCGTGAGAAACCGGGACAGTCCCCTTGGTGCATGAATGACTCAACAGACAACTCTTAAAACCGTATACCGCCTCTGGTGGCCCCTGGCTCTGACCTGGTTGATGATGGCTATCGAAGGGCCTTTCCTGGCGGCGGTTATTGCCCGGATGGGTGAGAGCGCCACCAACCTGGCGGCGTACGGGATCGCCTACGCCTTTGGTTTGATTACCGAAGCCCCGGTGATCATGCTCCTCAGTGCTTCAACTCTCCTGGCCAGAGGAAGGTCTGATTATCTCCGTTTGCGATCGTTCTCGCTCTGTTTGTGTGCTGCCGTTACCCTCATGCTTGTCCTGTTGTTGACTCCGGCGATCTTTACGCCCCTGACAAAAACTCTCCTGGGTCTGTCTGATGACGTTGCGAGCCATGTCTACCAGGCCTTGTTACTACTGCTGCCATGGCCAGCCGCTATCGGTATGCGCCGCTTCTACCAGGGCGTGCTGATTGCTCATCATCAGCCTGGTTTGGTTGCTGTCGGAACTATGGTCAGACTGCTGGTTATGTCGACCACAGCATTCACTCTATGGACACTGGACAGCTTAGCTGGAGCGAGCATGGGAGCTTGTGCGTTGAGCGCCGGAGTGGTTGCCGAAGCCGTGGCAACCCGCTGGCTGGCCCGCCGGTCGATTGCATTGTCTTTGCGTGATGATGGTGAGGATGTTGTTATGCCCTCCTACGCTGCCCTGAGTCGTTTCTACCTGCCCCTTGCCATGACCCCGCTGATCGGTTTGAGCATTCATCCTGTGGTGACATTTTTTCTCGGCCACAGTTACAAACCGCTCGAATCGCTGGCTGTTATGCCGGTCCTCTATGCCCTGACCTTTCTTTTTCGGGCTCTCGGACTCTCTTTTCCTGAGGTGGCTATAGCAACCTTGAAGGATGGTCAACAGAATCATGAAGTGATTCGAAAGTTTGCCATATACTTAGCTCTTGCGCTTGGTGGCGGATTGTCGTTGATCGCTTTTACGCCGTTGAAAATCTTCTGGTTTGCAACTCTTTCCGGATTGCCTGCCGAACTGGTGCAACTGGCAATTCCGCCCTTACAGATCATGGCTTTCTTTCCGGCGTTAACAGTTGCTATCGGCTACCAGCGGGCGATTCTTATTGACGCCGGAACCACCTTGCCGGTGACCTTGGCAACCGCCATTGAAGCCTTTGCAATTTTTACTATTCTGGCTTTTCTTGTATTATACTCCACACTTCCCGGAGTCACTTCGGCTGCCCTTGCTTACCTGCTCGGTCGGTTGCTGGCTCTGCTTTATCTCTG
>DAOWJU010000154.1 GCA_030640215.1 Desulfuromonadales bacterium | reverse complement strand
TGTTGGCTGTGATCATGGTGATATCGACCTACCTGATCGTGGAGCAGCGTTCCACAGTTTTGCGCGAGGAGCTGTTGGTCAAGGCAAGCTCTCTGGCAAAGATTGGTGCCAGCTCGATTGAGGGCGTTTTTGAAAGCGCTTTGGCGTCCGGCATGTTCTACGAGGAACATCTCTTTGACGTCGACTACAAGGAAATTATTGAAGGTCCCCTGGCTGGCTCTGCGATCCCCAAATATCATACGGCCTACGATCTTTACCTGGACAGGACGATCAAGGAGTTCCAGGATACCTTTGCTGCTTCAGACTCGATGGTGGTTTTTGCGGTGCTGGTGGATCGCAACGGTTACCTGCCGACTCATAACAGTAAGTATTCAAAGCCTCTGACCGGTAATGCAGAGACTGATAAGGTCGGCAACCGGACCAAACGGATCTTTAACGATCCCACAGGTCTTGCCGCTGCCCAGTACAATAACGAGGACGGCAAAGGTTACCTCCGCCAGATCTACAAGCGTGATACGGGTGTGACCATGTGGGATGTCTCGGCTCCGGTCTATGTGCGCGGCAAGCACTGGGGCGGCTTCCGGATCGGTTTCTCGATGCAGCAGACCGATGCAGCAATTGTTGGGCTGCGCAATACCGTGGCCATGTCGATGTTCCTGGTCCTGCTCTGTACTTCGCTGACCTGTCTGTTGGTGGTGTCACGGATGATGCGCCCCTTAAAGGATCTGACCCGCGCTGCAGAGCGCATTACAGAAGGCAGCCTGGAAGAACAGATCACGGTGACATCGACTGATGAAGTCGGCCAGTTGGCCGGTGCTTTTAACAATATGACCCAGGTGATTGTCAAGAACCTGCAGGGCGAGATTGATAAGAGCAACCGCATGGTGGTGAGTGTCAAGGATGCGATCCAGCAGCTTTCGACCAGCGCCAATGAGCTGATGGCGATCTCGGCGCAACAGTCCTCCGGTTCGACCGAACAGGCCGCCGCCGTACAACAGGCGACCACCACTTCAGAAGAGATTGCCGCGACGGCCAGGCAGGTTTCAGAGAATGCCGGACGCGTCGAAGCCCTGGCTGACAATGCCGCTGTTTCGAGTTCCGACGGTCAGTCCGCTGTTTCCAACGCCGTTGCAGGGATGTCCCAGCTAAAGGAGCAAGTCCAGTCAATCGCTGAGGCGATGCTGGAACTGGGTGATAACTCGCAGAAAATCGGTGGCATCATCGATATTATCGACGAGATTTCGGACCAGACCAATCTCTTGTCCCTGAACGCAGCGATTGAAGCGGCCGGTGCCGGTGAGGCGGGCAAACGCTTCTCGGTCGTGGCCAACGAAGTGCGGCGTCTTGCTGATCGCACCGCTGATGCGACCAACCAGGTCAAGGTTCTGATCGTGCAGATTCAGCAGGCGACCAACAGCACCATCATGTTGACGGAAGAGGGCTCGAAGGGGGTCGACGCGGCGAGCAGTCTGGTGGCGAACATTTCTGAAGCCCTGGAGAAAATCACAGGTGCGGTTGCCGAGACGACCAGTGCGGCGAGTGAGATCAAGCTGATGACCCAGCAGCAGACCACAGCCAGCGAGCAGATGACGGAGACGATTGTCGAAGTTCGCGATGTCGCAGTACAGGTTGCGGCGAGCTCTCAGGAGACAACCCAGTCGATCTCGGAGCTGACCTCTCTGGCGGAGCGCCTGCAGGATCTGGTCGATGAAAATCTGCAATCCAAAGGTGAAACCGCCGCTATTGCTGGCGCAAAGGAGCTAGAGCGGGTTTTAACTGAGGCGGTGGATACAGGCCGGCTCAGCCTGGAGGAGATCTTTGATGAGGACTACCAGCTGATTGCCGGTACTGATCCGAAGAAATATCACACCAAGTATGACCGCTACCTGGATGAAACAATCATGGCTTATCAGGATGCATTTCTGAACAATGAAATGGTTGCATTTGCGGTCCTGGTGGATCGCAATGGTTATCTGCCGACACACAATAGCAAGTTTACTCAACCGTTGACCGGTGACCCCAAGACCGACTTGGTTGGCAACCGTACCAAGCGAATCTATGATCATGATGTAGGGATCAAAGCTGCCCGCAACCAAAAGGGCTTACTGTCCCAGCCGTACGAACGTGATACCGGCGAAACGATGCTTGATATCAGTACTCCGGTCTTTGTCAAAGGCAAGCATTGGGGAGCTTTCCGAATTGGCTACTGGATTTAACCCGAAGGGTCAACGGTCCCATACCGGCAGAACCTTTCTTGTTGTAACTTGTGGAGTCTCGAAATGAATCGAATCAGCGTAAAGATAGTAATGGCCCTGATTGGTGTGTTGGCTGTGATCATGGTGATATCGACCTACCTGATCGTGGAGCAGCGTTCCACAGTTTTGCGCGAGGAGCTGTTGGTCAAGGCAAGCTCTCTGGCAAAGATTGGTGCCAGCTCGATTGAGGGCGTTTTTGAAAGCGCTT
>DAOWJU010000050.1 GCA_030640215.1 Desulfuromonadales bacterium | reverse complement strand
TCATCGGAGACGTACTCGAAGGTTCCATCTTCCTTTTCGATGCGACGGATTGCGCCTTCCGGGCAAGCTTCGAGACACATGGTACAGTCACGACAGGTGCCACAGGAGAGACAGCGCAACGTCTCATCCTTGGCATCGGTGACACAGAATTTACCTCGGTTGCGCGGCTTGAAGAGTTCCTTGGAGAGACAGCTCTGATTAATCATCTCCGGCTTGATGATCGGCGTTAACTCTTTGCCATCCAGATAGTCGTCAATCTGCAGGGCAGCTTCCTGGCCAGCGCCGATAGCGTGGGTGAGCAGGCCAGGCTGGACAGTATCGCCAATGGAGAAGACACCAGGAGCCTTGACCACCTGGCTGCAGGCATCGACATCCATCATGCCGCGATCAGTCAGCCACGTGCGTGGCACGTAGGAAAGATCCGGACGCTCACCAATGGCAATGATCACTTCATCAGCTTCAAGCAGCTCACCATCCTTGGTTAAGAGACCTTCTGCAGTAACTTTTTCGGTAAAAATCGGCCAACGGATCTCACCACCAAGGGCCTTGACACTGTCGATCTCGTGCTTGTAAGCAGCCGGACGTTGGATATCAATACACAGAACTTTTTCAGCACCCATGGCATAGGCACCGAGACAGACATCCATACCGGCGTTACCGGCACCGATGACGATGACTCGTTTGCCAACCTTCGGCTTCTTGCCCGCGTTGACATCCTTGAGGAAATCGAGCCCTTTGGTCATCAGTTCGTGACCGGGGAAAGGAATCACCACAGCATTATGAGCACCCGAAGCGATAACGACTGCATCGTTCTCTTTTTGAATCGTCGTGAACAAATCGACATCAACCTTGGTGTTGTTCTTGACTGTAATACCGACGTCCTTGATGCGCTGAATCTCGGAATCGAGTGAATTGGCAGGCAGACGCTCGGTCGGGATAACCTGACGCAACTTGCCACCGATCTCTTTATCGGCCTCGTAAACGGTCACCGCATGACCGAGCAGACGCAGCTGCCAGGCCGCTGCCAGGCCACCGGGGCCACCACCGATCACAGCGACTTGCTTGCCGGTCTCAGCTTTCAGTTCAGGTGCTGCGACATCGCGTGACAAACGGCCGAGCTCCTTCATGGCGACCGGCTTATCGATGTAGCGACGACTGCAGGCATCCATACAGAGATTCGGACAAACTTCGCCGCAAACACTGGCCGGGAACGGTGAGTATTTGAGCACCAGTGCCAGAGCTTCATCAAATTTGCCCTGACGCAACAGGTTGATACGGTCCTGAGTCGGTATATTCGACGGACAGGCAACCTGACACGGAGCGCCGAAGCGTTTGTCCTGCCAGTGCGGAATTTTGATGCGATCATCGCCGGAGTTGACTAAACCGGCGACGTGAGCGTAGTCATCCTTGACCACGTCAGCAAAAATGCCGCCTTCGGCAACCCATTTCTGGTTGCGGAACTCGCGCATGGTTATGCGTGATCGGACGTTGCGTTCTGCGTAAGTTTTGGCAACAATCTTCTGCCATTGCGAGAAGTCAGTCAGTTCTTGTTCCAGCTGAGGCCGACCGACCTTGCCGAGGAAGACCGGCATGTTTTCTTTCAGGAAAGCCTTGTCGGCATCGTCGAGGTCAAGCACCCAGACATCGTCGGAGAGGCCAGCAACCGGGCCACGCACGTAGATAGTACCGCCGACCATACCCATACAGGAGCGATCGCCGAGAATCGAGGGCAGATCCTCACGACCATAGCCGCAGACGACACCGATACCACCGCCCATGAACTCAAATGAGAAGGAACCGGTATTTTTGAGAATCCAGAACTCCGGGACATCATAGGCCGGGTCATGCTTCATCAGTGAACCTGAACGGGTACCAACGCGGCCTGCAATGTAAATCTTGCCGCTCGCAGCACAGTGTGCCGTGGTATCGCCGCCGTCACCGAGGATAGTCAGTACAGCACCGGCATTGAGCCAGCCAGCATCTGCAGGAGCGGAACCTTCAACAATGATCTCGGTTCCTTCCAGGCCGAAAGAACCAACCCGCTGTCCGGGATTCTTAACCCGGAACTTGAGCGGCCGACCATCTTCGGTCCACAGCGGGCCACCGATATTGTGATGCCCTGAAGAGGTCACTTCGAATTCTGTCTCACCCTGCTCCAGCGAGCGATAGATCTGCTGCAGAAGCGCCTGAGTTGAGATGCGGCGTTGTTTTGCGTCATAACCTGAAATTATTGCTGCCATGCTTTACTCCATGTGAGGAGTGAAGGGTGAGGAGGGAGGAGAAATGCCGTTACGCTTCTCTCCTCACCCCTTACACCTCACGGTTTTAACATACGTACTGAATATCCAAGCGGTCAGCAACAGCCCTGTCAGTGGAGATAAGCGCATCGGAGCGACCTACCGGTAACGACGAGTTACCGATCGGAGCCATCAGTTTCTTGAACTCGGTGTCCATGGCCAGGAAGTAATTGACAATGTTCTGAGCGACACGATCAACATCAAGGCGGTGGACCAACGCCGATTCCTGGGTGGTAATACCGACGGGACAGAGGCCCGTGTTGCAAGCATTGCAACGCCCCATGTCGTTACCGACACAACCGGCCATCTGCAAAATCAGCTTGCCGGTAAAGACGCCGTTGGCACCGAGACACATCATCTTGAAGGCGTCTGCAGCCAGGTCGCCGGTCTTGCCGAGGCCGCCAGCGGCCCAGAGTGGAATCTGGCCCTGACGACCCTGGGCGGTCGCGGCCTGATAGCAATCGCGCAGTTTGGAAACGATCGGGTGACCGGTATGATCGAGAGAGACCTCATGGGCCGCACCGGTTCCACCGTCGATACCGTCAAGGAAGAAGCCACCGACGATATTGTAGGGGTCACGCACCAGGTTATTGAAAACGCTGACCGAGGTTGCCGAAGCAGCGACCTTGATCGCCACCGGTACCCGGAATTTAAAGGCCGCGTTGAAGGAGAGGAACATTTTCTGCACACTCTCTTCGATGGAATAGAGACCCTGGTGGTTCGGTGGTGAAAGCAGGTCGGCCTTGGGTACGCCACGGATGGCCTGAATATGCTCGGCAACCTTGCCAGCTTGCAACAGGCCACCATCGCCGGGCTTGGCGCCCTGGCCAATTTTGATCAGAATACCGGCCGGATCTTCGACCATGTACGGCATTGCTTTGGCGATCCGGTTCCAGCCAAAGTGCCCGGAAGCGATCTGCAGGATCATATATTTGAGATATTTACTTTTGAGCAGGCGAACCGGAACGCCACCTTCTCCGGAACACATACGCACCGGCATGCCGCACTCTTCATTGAGATAGGCAACAGCCATGGCGACTGCTTCCCACATCCGCCACGAGAGTGCGCCAATCGACATATCACCAATCACAACCGGGTAGATCCAGCGCACCGGTGGCATGCTGTCTTCGACCTGCAGGTTATCATTGTTATCAACGCTGAATGGCAGAGTCTCGGCCGGCAGAATACGACCGAAAGGTGCAAGCATGTCGAAAGAATGACGTTGAGCGTCGAGGCTCGGGTCGGTCATCTGCGAGATACGACCGATGCGCAGCTTATCGAGGGTCCGTACCGACGATTCAAGGTTCTTGCGACCACCACGTTTAATCGAATCTCCACCGAGGCAGCGGGTGATGATCGGATGCCTGGTATCTTGATTACGCTCTGGGGATATAGCGTCATTGGGACAAACTTTTTCGCAAATTCCACAACCACGACAATAGTGCTGGATGTCTTTCACTTGTCGAATAACCGGCACAGCCGAGAAGCGTTGCTGTGGATCAGGCAGTTCTCCTTCGGAGAAAACCATACGACGGCGTTCTACCTTGCATTCAATGGCGCGAAAAGAACATGCTGCGACACAGGAACCGCAGAGGGTACAGCGACTGGCGTCGTATTTGATTTTCCAGGGCATGTCATTCGGTGTGACACTCTGGACTCTCATTGTCTCCATCGCTGCACCTCCAGATTGTTGTCAATAGCCACAATCTCACGCTCGTGAGGATAGATGTCAGTTTCCCAGTCGCGATCGGGCAGGATATCGTTGATGCCGCAGACTTCGGAAGAGATAACCACCGTGTCATCAGTACGACCGATAACCACAGGACGCAGTTTCTTGGCATCGCAGCAGGTGAACATGGTGAAATCGGGGAGTACGCCAATGATGGTGTTGGGACCGTTAATCTCCAGATGAGCAAGCGACTGGCGCAACGCCAACAGCTGTTCCTTGTCCTCGCGCCGTTCGATGTCATCGAAAGGCAGTGGCGTGACCACATGCTTGTAATAACGCAGTGGCCAACGCAACTCGCGGTGCACATAATGCAGCGTGTAGAGGAAACACTGGGAGTCGGATTCGAAGCCGATGTAACCACGATGCAGCTTGCGTTGAGCTTCAACGTTTTTCAGGTAAAAGGTATTTTCGCCATTGGCCAGGGCCGTATAGCCCTGCATGAAGAAGGGATGTGCTGCATAACGGACAATATCGTAGTTGGTGTTCTGACGACACTGGGCGGTAATCACCTTGGCGGTGAATTTATCATCCGGAGTCCAGAGCTTGAAGTAGGTACCGATATCCCTTGGATCGCCGATCTCCTTGAGCGTGACCACATCAGGCCAGAAGGAATAGACAAAACCCTGTTCATTCTCTTCCAGTGCCTTGCGCAGTTTGAGGCGCATATCAAGAAGCAGTTCTTCTTTTTCCTGTTGCTCACCATTACGGAAATAACGAGGGTAATCGAAGGTCTCAAAGACGTAATTCGGCATGGCATGAATATCCAGACCTGGCTGTGGATCGGTTTCTGGAACCCACTGCATGACACGCTGGAAACCCGCTTCGTGCATTATATCTTCAGCGAGCTTCAGGCCTTCATCGGTGCAAGCCATGGAGAGCGTCGGCAGATGCTTGTAATTTTCGAAAATGCCGCCGAGGTCGTGCATGACCATAGCAAAGCCAGAATTGTCATGACCTTTCTGCTGTGACTCCATCAACTTCAGCGCCTGGCTGGGATGAACATAATTTGAGCTTTTAATTGCACCAATTCGGCACATAAGAACACCTCCTGGAAATCATTCACATGAACTTCGCGCACAAATTGAAGCAACGCGGTCGTATCTAGAGAGCAAACGGCATGCCACATATTGCCGACAGCGAACAAACAGTCACTCTACCAATGTAAGCTATTGAGATAGTTAAATTTTAAATGGGGAGATAAACCCTACAGGAACACTAGGAATAATCTTTTACAGGAGTCATGCCAGCACAAAAAGTATATTTCTACTCAATGTGAGTAGCCGTTAAACACAAAACGCTTCCTGCATCATTATACAGGAAGCGCTTTCATGCATTTAGTTATTCAGAACAAATTACAGCAGGTCAACCCATCCATGGGGATCAGGCAAGTGGCCATACTGGATGCCTGTCAGGGTGTCGTATAACTCCTGCGTCACTTTGCCTGTCGTTTTACCATCGCCGATGACCACCGTGCGGTCCTGATAGGTAAATTGTCCAACAGGCGAAATCACCACAGCCGTACCGGTACCAAAAGCTTCCGTAATACTACCGTCTTCCACCCCGGCAAAGATCTCGTCAACCGACAAGGCCCGTTCTTCAACAGCCAGGCCGTTGTACCGAGCCAGTTCAAGAACCGACCGGCGAGTGATGCCATCCAGAATCGTACCGTGCAACGGCGAGGTCACCAGCTTGCCATCGCAGACAAAGCAAAGATTCATACTGCCGACTTCCTCGACATACTTCCTCTCTTTTGCATCGAGCCAGAGGACTTGATCATAGCCCTTCTCTGCCGCCTCGCGCGCTGCGTACAAACTCGCGGCATAGTTGCCACCGGTTTTAACTTCACCGGTACCACCATCAGCGGCCCGCACATAGTGATCAGAGATCCAGATCTTGACCGGAGCCAGACCACCCTTGTAATAAGCACCCACCGGGCAGACGATAATGTAGCAGAGATATTCCTCAGCGGGACGCACACCTAACATCGGCTCAGAAGCAATCATAGCTGGCCGAATATAAAGGCTGGTGCCCTCACTACGCGGCACCCAGTCGGACTCGAGCCGAATCAACTCTTTCAGGGCGTGCAGCATAAAGTCTTCATCAACTTCGGGCATGCACATACGCCGGGCGCTGTGATTGAAACGGCGGAAATTATCTATCGGCCGAAAGAGCGCAATCTGCCCATCCGGACGCCGGAAAGCCTTGAGCCCTTCAAATATTTCCTGGGCATAGTGCAACACCATCGCGGCAGGATCGAGAGAGAAAGGCTGGTATGGCTGGACGCGCGCATCATGCCACCCCTGTCCGGCCTTATAACTCATGACGAACATACGATCGGTGAACTGCTTGCCGAAGGTCAATTCGCTCTCATCGTTGATACGCGGCTTGAACTTTTCCAGAGGTAGAATATGCAGGTCCATGTACTTGAAACCCTCCCTATAAGTGCTGCCTTTTATAAGCTTTCAAACTTGGATTACTAACATATTGAAGAGTCTTTAGGCAAGATCTTAAGCTGCCAGAGGACTTGCACTCCTAGTTCAACTTGTGCGATAGAGAAGTAACTTATTTAAGGAGTGAGCAATGACCTACCGGGAGTTTAGAGAGGTGATTGAAGTGTTCGGCCTGGGAGAACGAGCGACCTTTGGCCAGATCAAGGCTCGCCAGCGAGAACTGGTCAAAAACCACCACCCTGACCAGGGCAGCAACCCTGACGCAGAGATGATCCGCACGATTAATTCCGCCTACGAGATCCTGACTGCCTACTGTGAGAGTTACCGCTACTGTTTTGCCGAGGAGGAGTTCCTGGAGCAGGTGCCTGAGGAACGTCTACGTCGACAATTCGGCTGGGACCCTGTATGGGGCGGCAAGGATGAGTCGGAACAGGACTAACCAAGCGGCTAGCAGTCTGTCGGACAATCAATAAGCTGGCTACTAAGGTCCGGTCACCAACTCAAAAGTTTCCGTCTGATCATTAAAATTGAAAATTTCTCCCGTCTCAATAATGTAGTACCAGCCATATATCTTCAAACTTCCCTGCTGATAGCGCTCTCGAACGTAAGGATAGGTCAACAGGTTACGCATCTGCACAAGAATGTTGATCTGCTCGGTCAACCATTCGCGTTTTTTGGGATGCTCGTCATCCATCTGCCGATCGACTCGCCCCCTCACTTCTCTGGATATCTCCAGCCAACGTCTGACATTAGGCAGATGGGCCAACTCTTCTGGCGACTGATTCATAGCCGCGCAACCACCACAATTGGAGTGCCCACACACAACAATATTTTCCACCTCAAGCGACAGCACAGCATATTCAATGGAAGATGTCGTCCCAGCATATTCTGCCGTATTTCGATAGGGAGGTACGATATTGGCGATGTTGCGGACGGTAAAGAGTTCACCAGGCATGGTACGAGTAATCATATCAGGAACCACTCGCGAATCAGCACAGCCGATAAAAAGGGTATGAGGTTTCTGATCTCGGCCTAAAGACTGAAAAAGTTCTTTGTGCGCCTCAAAATCATCCTGACGAAACTTGGCAACACCTTTAAACAGCTTATCCATAAACCCTCATCATAAAAAAAGACCACTTTATAGGTGATCGTGGCTACGATTTCAACAGATCAGCGAATCAACAGCAAACAACCTAAGCATCATTTACCAGCTGTGGCCGCCAGAAAGGCGAGACCACCTCAAAAAGGATCTCAAGCAGTTCTTTCAAGAGAACGTCATCACTTCTTTGTGGAAGGATCGCCACGCTACGTCCACGACGATGCTCAAAACCAGCGACACGTAAACCAACGAGCTTCCCAGAAGCCAGGTAGCTACTGACCAGGGCTCGCGATAGATAGGCAATCCCGTCCCCTTCCAGAACCGACTGAATCGTAAAGTGCAGATCATCGGAGACAATGATTCCGTCAAAGTTACTGAAGTCAAAACCACACGCCACCAGGTTCTTGCGCAGCAATTCTTTGGAACTGCAGCCGTCTCGACGGGCAAAGAGTCTGACGTTCTCCAGGTCGGCGAGTTGGACGACACCATCAACATTCGACAAAGCCGCCGAAGCGGAGGAGACCACCAGCATTTCATCATCGGGCATGGAGAAGCGATCAAAGCCGGTGAAATCAAGATCCAACCGATGCTCGATCACGGCCAGGTCAAATTCCTCATCGCGCAGGCCGCGCAAGGCTTCTTCCGGTTGCAGAAAAATGAATTTGAGATCACTCAGGTCAGAATGAACCCGCAAAAAAGCACTTAAAACCTGGGGCATGTAAGCCATGCCAAAGGTTGGCGTACAACAGAGGGAAAGCCGTTTCTGCGCGGCAGAATCCTGCAGACAATTCAGCAATTCTTTCTCTTTGTCGAGGATGTCTCTTGCTTTGTCAAAAACAATCTTGCCAGAAGGGGTCAATGCCAGCCGCTGTCCAGAGCGATCAAGCAATTGTTGACCGAAATGCTCCTCCAGGAACTTGATCCGCTGCGACACGGCAGACTGAGTAATATGTAGCAATTCCGCAGCCCTGGAGAAGGTTCCAGCTTCGACAGAAGCGATCAGAGTATTGAGATAGCGCGTTTCCATATAAATATCCATATATTATAATTGGAAATTATTAACACTTCTTATGCCAGCCATTAAAATGATTCGTTTTACCCTAGCACCAAAGGCCCTTAAGATACAACGGATTCTAAGTTTCTAATTAATGGTTTCACAGGCTAGTCGACGGGCCAGAGAGAGAGGAGGCAAGGACCCTGAGCACAGCCAGCTAAGTGTTATTTCTATTTTTTGGGTACTCAACGTGGAAAGGAGAAATTATGTTTAGGAAGGTATCACTATCCAGGACGCCCTGGCTGGTTAAACTCCTTCCCCTGTTGCTGATACTGGGGGCCTGTGCCACCGGTGCAATCAGGGAGAAGAAGTTGACACTACCGGTCATTGAGGGCGCAACTGCAGTCGGTCAAGAGACCTGTCTGGAGTGTCACGAAGGTATGACCGCGGGTGTTCACTCGCGTCTGGCCGGATTCGAATATATGGGCGGCACCGAAGGGTGCGAAGCTTGCCATGGTGGCGGCAGCCTGCATGTCGACTCCGATGATGGCAGTCAAATTCTCAAGTTCAGCGAACTCACACCATCGGAATCCGAAGCAGTCTGTGCCACCTGCCACACCGACGGCAAGCTGATGGACTGGACACATGGCGAACATGCCCTGAGCGACGTCTCTTGCAGCGAATGTCACTCCATCCATGCCGGAGGCAAGACAGCACTGAAGCAGCAGGATCCTGACCTCTGTTATTCCTGTCATCAGGAGCAGCAGGCCAAGACCAACTTCCCTTCGCATCATCCGATCAAAGAAGGCAAGATGAGCTGCGGCGACTGTCACAATCCGCACGGTGAGTTGAACACTCACGAACGCACCAACGACCTCTGTCTTGACTGTCACAGCCGTTACCAGGGTCCATTCGTCTTTGGACACGCACCGGTTGAGGATGACTGCACCATCTGTCACGATCCTCACGGTTCTGTAGCAAACAACCTGCTGGTCCAAAACGAACCGTTCCTCTGCCTGCAGTGCCACGAAGGCCATTTTCACATTTTGCGCGAGGCAGCGTCAACTGGGGCAAACCAAGACGTTGTCGACGCAGCTAACCCACATGGTGCAGAAGGCTTCCAGATGTCCTTTGGCACAAAATGCACAACTTGTCACAAAGTGGTACACGGCAGTGATTATCCATCTCAACCACTTTCCGGCCACGGGTTGACCCGTTAACCTTAAGGAGGCAATACAAAATGAAGCAAAGCTATATATGGTTGCTTGCACTATTGTCTATCCTGACCCTGGCGGCAACCTCGACACTGGCGATAGCGGAAGAAGATTCCGCTCATCTCAGCGGTAACATAGAGGTTGGAGCCACGGCTGTGGATATCAAGGACAATCCTGCACGCGTGAATGAATATGCACCGTATCGTTCTGACGACGGCCTGGGTCTCGCTCCCAGCCTGGATCTGGAATACCTGAACAATGGGATCTGGATCGAGGCGGAGGTGGACATTAAGGGTCGTCGCGATCAGAACTACGGATTTAAATCCGATTTCAACCGGTTCCTCCGTCTTGACCTAAACTACCAGGTTTTCGAGCATTGGAAGGACCATGAGACTCTGGATCAAATGGGCGCTACTCTGGCTGGAGACACTGGCGGAGGACAACCTAATGTCACTACGGATAAAATCTATGCCGACCTTTATGACTTAGGTATCACAACTGTAGGCGGTCAAGACCCCATTAACGGGACATACGACCCAGCAATAGCCTACACCCTGGAGCTCAATAATGACTACATTATTAAACGTAGTGAGTTAAAAAACGAAATGGACCTGGCTCTACCGTTTCTTCCCAATGTTGTTTTCCACGCCGGCATTCGTATTGAAGAGCGTGAAGGGATGGAACAGGCGATTGGTCTGTCCAAATGTGCAGGCTGCCACGTAAGCGCTGAAGGGAAAGACATTGATGAGCGCACCGAAGACCTCACCTTTGGCATCACTGGTAAATTCGGATTGGTAACGGTCGAGTATGAGTATTTGGACCGCACCTTTGATGAAGATGCAGATAATCCAAGCCGTTATTACTCACTAAACGACAAATTCGATCAATTGCTTTACAAAGGGTCCGAGCTTGAATACTCCAGAACGCCAGACTCGGAAAAAGAAACTCATTCCCTGAAGGTGCGGGCCGACCTTGCCAGGAATACCAGTATTGTCGGTAGCTACGTCAAATCGGACATCGAAAGCTCGAAAAGTAATTTGACCGACGCTGGATATGAGCTCTTGGGAAAAACCACGCTGGAGACCGAATACGAATCTTTCGGTACAAAGCTGTCGACCAGAATCGGCGATAACCTGCGGTTATCTTTACGAGGCTCCACGTATGAGATCGAAACGAATGATGTCGTTTTGACCTTTGCAGACAGAGCTGCCTATATCGCAGCTTTCCCTGGTGGGTCTATTGCTGATCTGGGCATCGAGGACGACTGGCATTCAGCAGAAGAACGCGAGGTCACTGAACTCGGTATTGATGCAGTCTACCGCCTGGCCAAAGCGACAACCTTGCGTCTCGGTTATGAATACGAGGAGGTTGATCGTGTCGAAGAGGAGTTGGGAGTCACCGAAACCCATACTCTCAAGGCGGCAATCAGGTCCCGCATAAACAAAACCCTCTCAGGTAGCCTCAGCTACGAGTACCAGGATATCGACGATCCTTTTGGTGGCGACGATGTCACGGGCATTTACCAAGAGACCGGGACTCTCGATGTTGTCAATCCAGATTCGGGACTTTACTTCGCCATTCTCAGTGGCAAGAATTTCTACTGGGACACCGTATATCCCGAAAGGACCCTTGACGCAACCAACCAGCCGGACATGGTCAACGAGATCAAGTTCAAAACCACTTGGGCGCCGAGTGCCAATATGGCCGCAACACTGTTTGCCAGAGTACGTTACGAAGAAAATGACGACGTCAAATATGAGCAAACGACCTACGCACCTGGTGTCAGTTTCTGGTATGCACCAAACAATAAGCTAAACCTGACCATGTCGTACAATTTCAACAAACAGGAAACGGAAAACCAGATGTGTGTCGGATGGTACCATGGCTGAGCTAACGTTGTCTCAGGGACTCAGTCTGAGTACCTAGTAGCAGGAGAACAATTAGTTGGTTCGATTTGTGATGTTACCGAGCACGATTCTGATGTACATACACTGGCCCTGGCTGCTGACTACCAGGCCACCGAAAAACTCGAATTGAATGCCAGCATAGTTTATAACCATGCTGAAAGCTCTTGGGATTGGGACTTTGCCGATAGGATGTCTCTTGGTAACGTTGTAATTCGAGGCACCAGCACACCTCTAAATACTGGCACAACTTACGATACTGCCGAGCAAAACAATTTGATAGACGGATACTCTGATCTGTCTTATGAGCAGTATCAACTCACTGTTGGTGGCACATATCTGCTCACCGAGGCGCTGTATACTACGGCATCTTTCACCTACGACAAGTTCAACTCTGATGAAGAGTACGTCTACGGTGACGAAGACGGCAAGGCCTACTACAGCTATGTTGGTGTTGGTTACCGCTTCTAGGCCACAGAGCTGAAAACATTTACTTCACTGACATGCCCGGCTGGTTCTCCAGCCGGGCTCTTTTCTTTAGACTTCCAATCCCCCTACAACTTGCATCTAAGACGTAAAAGTTCCTTGTCAATCCACTTCCACCTGTCCATCAAAAGGTGATCATGCTATTTTAATTAATTGACTGTCTACACAACCACAATCTTAGACTTACCGGCCAGATTCTGGCCTCGAGACATATTCCCCATGGCACAAAGCTCATCAATTTATGATTTAAAACGCCCGGCACGCTACCTGGGTGGCGAACGCGGCAGTATCTGTAAAGACTGGACCGAGGTCGAGGTAACTTTCGCCCTGGCCTTCCCCGATGTCTATGAAATCGGCATGAGCCATATCGGCTCGGCTATCCTCTACCGGGTCCTCAACGACACACCGTGGATTGCCGCCGAGCGAAGCTACACGCCCTGGCCGGACCGCGAGGCTCAACTGCGTGGCGACGGCAAGCTACTTACGTCTCTGGAAAGCGGCCGGAACCTGGCCGAATTCGACATCATCGGTTTCTCTCTGCAATACGAGCTCTGCTACTCAAATGTCCTGATGATGCTCGACCTCTCTGGCCTGGCGATGCGATCCAGCGAGCGTGGAGAAGAAGCGCCACTGATTGTCGTGGGCGGTCCCTGTGCTTTTAATCCGGAGCCGCTCGCCGACTTTTTTGATTGTGCCATCATCGGTGACGGCGAAGAAGTCATCATTGAGCTCTGTGCCGCGGTTCGCACCAGCAAAGCCGCGGGAGAAAACCGTGCAACCTTGCTGAAACGCCTGGCAGCGATCGAAGGCATTTACGTTCCGTCTCATTTCACCGTCACATATCGAACGGACGGCCGAATTACCGAGATAGCACCGAAAGACCCGCAACAACCGAAAGTACGCCGTAGGGTTCTGGCTGACCTCGACTCGGCGCCTTACCCGGAACAACCGATCGTGCCTTTTTTGCAAACCGTTCATGATCGCGTTGCCATTGAGGTAGCCCGTGGCTGCACCCGTGGTTGCCGCTTCTGTCAGGCTGGCTACATCTATCGGCCAGTGCGTGAACGCCAACCAGACACAATCCGCAAGCTGATTGATCAGCTGCTGCGTCATTCCGGCCACGATGAAATTTCTCTGCTCTCCCTCTCGACCGGTGACTACAGTGCCATTGAGGTCCTGATGCAGAACCTCATGGGCTGCTACGCCGATCAGCACGTGGCTGTCTCTCTGCCAAGCCTGCGCGTCGGTTCTCTGACACCTGCCTTGATGAACGAAATCAAAAAAGTGCGCAAAACAGGTTTTACTCTCGCTCCTGAAGCAGGCAGCGAACGCTTGCGGCAGGTGATCAACAAGGGGATTCTCGAAGAGGATCTGATTGAAAGTGCGCGCACCGCTTTTGAACTTGGCTGGCGCGTCATCAAACTTTATTTCATGATCGGCCTGCCGACTGAAACCGAAGAAGACCTGGCTGCATTGGTCGACCTCTCTGCTAGAGTCAAAGCTGCTGGACGCCGCACAGAGGGGGGAGCCGATGTCAACGTGTCGGTCTCGACCTTTGTTCCCAAAGCCCACACGCCTTTCCAATGGGATGCCCAGATCAGCATCGATGAGACTCTGGCGCGCCAGAACACTCTGCGAGGAGCTCTTAAGAAAAAAAAGCTGCGGCTCAAATGGCACGAGGCAGAATTATCCTTTCTGGAAGGTGTCTTTGCCCGCGGTGATCGTCGTCTTGGAGACGTCCTCGAAGAGGCTGTCAAACGAGGCTGTCGCTTCGATGGCTGGCGTGATCATTTTCGCTGGGACTTATGGCAGGAGGCTTTTGCCGCCGTTGGCCTTGACCCGACCTGGTACCTGCGCCAGAGGTTGCCGGGAGAAACTTTCCCCTGGGACCATATCGACGCCGGAGTCACCAAAGACTTCCTGCTGCGCGAGCGTCAGGCCAGCCTGCTTGGCAAGGCCACTCCAGATTGCCGGAACGGCCAATGCAGTTACTGCGGTCTGTGCGATTTCGAGACAGTCCGACCGCGCCTGTCCGACAGCAGTCGTTTGCAACCACCAACCGTTGAAGCTGAGACAGAGGCCCCTGAGTCAAAACCACAGGAGCCAGCGCTGCTACCGAAAATTCGGCTGACGATCACCAAAACCGGTCGGACAGCCAGCCTCAGTCATCTGGAGTACATGACTCTGATCCACCGGGCGGTTCGTCGGGCCGACTTGCCGATCAAGTACTCGGCAGGCTTCCATCCGGCTCCCCGCATCAGCTTCGGTGACGCGCTGCCGCTAGGTGTTTCCAGTGAAGCAGAACTCATCGACCTGGAGTTGACAACACCTTGCCAACCGCAGGAAGCCATGAAGCGGCTCAACCAGGAGCTACCGGAAGGGGTTCAAGTTCTGAAGGCCGGATCCTGGCCGCGCAAGGGCGCAGCACCGGCGAACAGTATTCTTGCAGCGACCTTCAAGATCCCCATACCTGAAGATACGGTTGACGGACTTGAAGACCGCCTGAGACACTTTCTTGAGCAAGATGCCGTCATGACCACCAGGATCAAAAAGGATCGTGCCAGTCAACTCGACCTGCGCCCCTGGGTGCTTGATCTGCAACGGGACGACAGCTTTCTCTGGATGAAAATGCATTCCGGCAGTCCCCTCTTTCTGGCGGCCTACCTGCTGGAAAAAGATGCTGAGCTGGTTCGAACTCTGGGAATTCATAAAACTGCTGTTGAGTTGAAAAATACGGCGATGCATGTAGATTAATAACAGAGGAGCACTTCACTGCCTCTCTGACCAATGACGCATTTAACGCTTTAAACTATATATAACTTTTGAAGGAGACATAACTATGGCCAAAGAACTGGTCATCAACACCACGTCCCATGAGACGCGAATTGCGCTCGTGGAGAGCGGCCATATCGCCGAGCTCTATATCGAACGTAACCGTGAACTCGGCATTGTTGGCAACATTTATCGAGGCCGCGTCATCCGGGTCTTGCCTGGCATGCAGGCGGCCTTCGTTGACATTGGCCTGGAAAAAGCGGCTTTTCTCTATGTCGCTGATGTACTCGATGAAATGGAAGCCGTCGAGCACTATGTTGAAGTCGGTCACCGTCACGAGCAGCCGAGTGAAGAGAACAGCGAAGAGCGCCCGCCGCTACCGCCGATTGAGGAGCTGTTGCAAGAAGGCCAGGAAATCATGGTCCAGGTCGCGAAAGAGCCAATCGGCACCAAGGGAGCACGCATCACCTCGCACATCTCTCTGCCGGGCCGTAACCTGGTGTACATGCCGACCGTTGACCACGTCGGCATCTCCCGTCGGATTGAGAATGAAGAAGAGCGCGAGCGTCTGCGCCACCTGATAGACGTCATGCGTCCGGCCGGGACCGGGTTCATTGTCCGGACTGTCGCTGAGAGCCGCGACGGCGAAGAGCTCAAGGCTGACATGGATTACCTGGTTAATCTCTGGGAACAGATCAGCGCGCACAGCGAGGGCAAAGGGGCTCCCTGCCTGATCCATTCCGACCTTGATGTCACCAGCAAAGTCCTGCGTGACATTCTTACAGAGGATGTCTCAAGGGTCATTGTTGACAGCCCCGTCGAGCATGTCAAGATTGTCCGTTTTCTCAACACCTTCATGCCTGGACACAACTTCCAGGTCGAGCAATATAGT
>DAOWJU010000333.1 GCA_030640215.1 Desulfuromonadales bacterium | reverse complement strand
GCTGCCAGATGAAGACATTGCGGATCAGCGGGTTACTGCGTTTCCATTCTTCGAGCAGGTCGGTTTGTTGCATGAAACTGTTTTGTGGCAGATTCTGCAGGGTATCAATCAGACCATCTTTAACCTCGGCAATCGCCAGATCGAGGTTACCGGCAATCGCCGCGATCCGATCCTGTGCCGTCGCCTGGGCACTGCTCGCCAAGCGTGCTTCCTCGCCTTTGAGCAAATACAAAGCGCCGATGCCCAACATGAGAGTTGGGATCAAGAGGAGCAGCCAGGTTATGATCAGTCTGAATCGGGACATTTTAAAACCAGCTTTTCCATCTGCCGTCATTCCCGCGTAGGCAGGAATCCAGAGGTTCTCTGTGGTTATCTAAAAACTGGATCCCCGTTTTCACGAGGATGACGACCTATGCAAGATCCTTAGCTTATGCTTACCGGGGCAGGAAATCCCGCCCCGGCAAGCATAACAGATTAATAGTCCTTTTGCTGTTTGCGCACCTTGTAGCTTTCCGAGCGAATTGATTTTTTCTCAGCCGGTGCCATCGGTGCCGGGGCCGCAAAGATTGCGGCATCTTGCTCCAGTGCACCTTCAGCTTCTTCGGCAATGTCGCCGAAACCAAGAGCCTGGCTGCGAGATGAGATTTCAGCGCTCTTTGTTTTCAGCTGCTGCACCGCCTCATCCTTGCGTCCAGCATTGTAGAGATCGAGTGCTTTGTCGCGGGCTTCTGCCATTTCGTTATCAACCAACGCTTTTTGTACGGGCTTGCTGGCAGAACCGCGTACCTCCTCTGGACGTTTCGAGAAGCGAACCTGAGCGACTGCTACCGAGCTTTCCTGCTCGTTGGTCAAGGCATTCTCATAGGAACAGCGTGCATCGGCAATTTTCTGTATTGCATCTTCCTGACCCGCTTCGACCATCACTTCGACCAGAACATACTTTTCCTGACCGCCATAGAGCTGATTGAGATGAATTTCCACCCGGTTGCCACGGATACGACCCTCGCGGCCGATAATCCGGATTGGGCGAACACCATCAGGACAGTCGATTTCGATAATCACCTTGCGGGCGGCTACCGAGAGTACGTCACCGAGTTCGGCAGCAAAAATACGTGGCAGATCACGGCTGGATTCGACGAAATAGTGGTTGCCATCACTACGGTCGGCCAGCTGAGTCATCAGGTCTTCGTTGAAATCAGTACCGATACCGATGGTGGTGACCGAGATGCCTTCTTTGAGCAGTGCGGCACCGAGACGGGCCAGGTCAGCTGGTGAACTCGGTCCGACATTGGCCAGACCGTCAGAGAGCAGCACAACACGATGCACATACTGTCCGTAGAGGCTTTTGCGTATTTCGGCGGCACCTTGACTGACCGCGCCATAAAGGGCGGTATTTCCGCCGGTGCCAATACTACGGATGCGAGGTTCAATCCATTCGGTGTTGGCCGCACTCTGTGGCGGCACCAGGGTCTGGACATTGTGGTCGTAAATGACCATGGAGAAGAGATCCTGCGGGCCAAGACTGCGCAGCGCAGCAATCGCCGCTTCGCGTGCCTTAGCGATCTTGTTGCCAGACATCGAACCGGAGCGGTCAAGAACCAGAGTCAGGTTGACTGGTGGCCGGGCGACTTCGACCGGAATCACCGGTACGTCGAGGTTCACCTTGATGACGGTTTTTTGTGACAGACCGGCGGGCAGGACGGTGCGATCAAGGGAAAGGCCGCATTCGACCAACGGCTTTGCCAGGAGTGGCGAGGCGCTTAAGATGGCGGCAAGGATCAGGATCGGGGTGAGAATTTTCGGCATTGTTTTCATGGTTTTTTCCTCCTCTGTGACGATGCGAATTGTGAGTTCTCCGGGTTAATTTGTTGAGCCCAGTAGATCACCCGTCCACGCTTATGTCGTCATGAGGAGGTCAATAAGTTGTAAAAGATTTGTCATGCTCCAAAATCTTGTCATGTTATTCCAACGTCAAAATCTGATCCGTCACCTCAGTAAACGCCACATCATGGCTGATCAGGAACAACTGATCATACCAGTGCTCCGTCACCTCTTCCTTGCCCACATCGATAGCACGGAAAGCATGGGCCAGATTCTC
>DAOWJU010000212.1 GCA_030640215.1 Desulfuromonadales bacterium | reverse complement strand
CTCTTCCTCTGGCTCCTCGTTGGACAGGGCTGGTGCGCTGCTTAGCTTGTCACTTTCGGCGGCGATAAAGGCATCAATCTCAGCCTCGTTCACCTCGGTATCGGCGATCACCGCCAAAAGCGTGGCCACCGGCCTGGTCTCACCTTCGGCAACCAATATGCGTCGCAAGATTCCAGAAACATTACTCTCTACCTCCTGGACGCTCTTGTCGGTCTCGATCTCCACCACTGCGGTTTCAGATTCGACTGTAGCGCCTTCCTCTACCAACCATTGGGTGACCGTGCCTTCTTCCATGGTCAACCCCCACTTGGGCATAGTCAGTTTGTGAATTCTTTGTCCACTCATTAACCAATCCTCCCATGCAAACCCGGGGGGAGACTTTTTACGGTCATCCCCACGGGCGCATTGTCATGACTTATTTGACGATGGATTGTACCGCCGCTTCGATGCGAGCGGAGTCAGGCATATAGAGATCTTCGAGCGCGCCGTTGAAGGGAGGCGGAACGTGGGGAGGTGTCACCATTATGACCGGCGCTTGCAGTGATTCAAAACCTTTTTGTGCCACTAACGCCGAGATGTCTGCTGCCATTCCGCAGCGTGGGTAGGCTTCATCGACGACCACCAGCCGTCCGGTTTTGGCGACGCTCTGCAGGATCGTTGTCTCGTCGAGTGGTGAGGTGGTACGTGGATCGACGACTTCACAGTCGATGCCGTTGTTGGCCAGCGCTTCGGCCGCCTGTAACGCTCGCTGAACCATCAGGCCGAAGGCGACGATGGTCACCTGCTCGCCGGACCGTAACAGCTTGGCCTCGCCGAAGGGCAGGGCATAGGGCTCTTCGGGGACTTCAGCCTTGAGCGCATACATGGCCTTGTGTTCAAAGAAGATCACTGGATCATTGTCGCGAATCGCCTGAATCAACAGGCCCTTGGCTTCATAGGGGCCCGAAGGGATGACGCATTTCAGGCCGGGGATATGGGTGAAAATCGGGTAGAGACACTGGGAGTGCTGGGCCGCGGCCCGGAAACCACCACCAATCATGGTGCGGATGACGACCGGGGTCTCGGCTTTGCCGCCGAACATATAGCGGAATTTGGCAGCCTGGTTGTAAATCTGGTCAAAACAGACGCCCATGAAATCAACAAACATCAACTCCGCTATCGGCCGCATTCCACAGGACGCCGCACCGATGGCAGCGCCGATAAAAGCTGATTCAGAGATCGGTGTATCCATGACGCGTTCACCGAATTTTGGGTACAGGCCCTTGGTCACACCGAGCACACCGCCCCAGGCATCCATTTCTCCTGGGCTGCCAGCGCCGCCAACATTATCCTCGCCCATGACAATGACCGATTGATCACGTTCCATTTCCTGGGCTATAGCCTCATTGATCGCATCTTTGAAACTGAGTTTCCTCGCCATGTCATTCTCCTTTCAATATTTCAGTAGGCAATATAGACGTCGGTCAAAAGGTCTGCAGCAGTCGGGTTAGGCGCAGCTTTAGCCAGGGCTACAGCCTTATCGATAGCGGCTTTTACTTCACTGTCGATCGTGGTCATCTCTTCTTGGCTCAATAGCCCCCGTGAGGTGACTTGGGTAGAAAAAATCTTCAGAGCATCACAGCGCTCGCGCAAATCTTTAACTTCTCCTTTGGCCCGGTAGGTCATGGCGTCACCTTCGAAGTGTCCGAAGAATCGATTCGTCTTGCATTCCAGTAGAGTCGGGCCGCCGCCCGCTCTCGCCCGTTTTATCGCTTCACCAGCTGCTTCATAAACGGCGAAGAAATCATTACCGTCAACGGTGATGCCCGGCATGCCAAAGCCGGCGGCCCGGTCAGAAATGTTTGCAGTGGGAACGTTGAACTTGACCCCGGTCGACTCGGCGTAGCCATTATTTTCAGCGCCGAAGAGCACCGGCAGTTTCCAGACCATGGACAGGTTGAGGCTCTCGAAAGTGGTGCCCTGGTTGGAAGCGCCGTCGCCGAAGAAGGCAACGCCGACCCCCTGGTCACCTTTGAATTTCGCCGCCAGTGCTGCGCCGCAGATCAGTGGCGGACCGGCACCGACAATGCCGTTGGCCCCCATCATGCCCTTGCTGATGTCGGCAATGTGCATGGAACCGCCTTTGCCGCCGCAGCTGCCTGTGCGTTTGCCGTAGATCTCAGCCATCATGGCGTCAATATCCACACCTTTAGCGATACAGTGGCCATGACCACGATGGGTGCTGGCGATCTTGTCTCGTTGATTGAGGTGCATGCAGACGCCGGTGGCAACGGCCTCTTCGCCTGCATAGAGATGCACGAAGCCCGGGATATCGCCTGTGGCGAATTCGACGTGCACTCGCTCTTCGAATTCCCTGATCTGCTTCATGGTACGGTACGCATTCAACAGGTTTGTCTTGTCTAATTGAGTCGCCATACTTCCTCCTTTGTTAGTTGGTCCGCAAAAGTGTCCACGCCTCGTTCGGAGGCGATCTCCTACTTCGTGTGGAACGGGGCAGGGGCAGGGACTTCTCGCAACATGAGTGTGGCCAAAGCCGGACAGTAGTGGTGGGCGAAGCATCCATACTTTGCTGCTTCGGCCATGACTGCGCCGACATCAATTGTCAAGGGTCCTTCCATGGTCAAACTGACCTGGAGGCGGTCTGAAGATCCAAAGCTGATCTCACGTTCGCCATCGAGAGCGATCGTGCCAGTGGTTGTGGCGAGAGCAATAGTCTTGCCTGGACGAATCTGTTCGATAGCACTTACTGCCACCGGCAGCAGTAAGCCTGGCGCGATCGGAGCCATGACTTCGGTCAGCAGTCCGTCAGGTGGGGCTAATGTCAGGTGCAGACCGTAGGCTTCGCTGCGGTCAACTGGGTATAGCTGACCGGCTATGGCGGAGAGGCCGATGGCATCAGCCCCGGCGAAAGTCACGAAGAGTTCTTTTAGGTTTTGCGTTGTCCAGAGAGCCCGGGCACCTATGCAGGGATCGTCGGTAACGCACAGGTCGACCAAGGCCAGGTCGATCGGGTGGCCGTTCATCTCGACCAGTAAGGCCTTGTTGGTCCGGCAGACCTCCCGTTTCAGGACGGCGCCAGTCGCGACCAGGCCTGCAGCCATACCGGCTATGGTCGCTTCGCGGAATTCGGGGAAACAGTTGTTGGTGCCGGTGGAGAGTGTGACCAGTGGTGTCTGGCCGCAAACCTTGGCGACCAGGCGATGGGTACCGTCGCCGCCGAGCACGACAAGCACGGTTGCGCCCATGTCCTGCATCAGACGTGTGGCTTGCAGGCTATCCTGTGAGGAGCACTGGATTGGCATGTCAATAAAAGTGAGTTCAGGCAGAGGACGGGATGAAACTGTTCGATGGAGATCGCAGGCTTGGATGACCCGCGCCGCGATTCCGCCTTTGTCCGGCATCATGACGGCTCGGGAAACGCCTGCGGCAGCGAGGCCGAGCAGAACACGCATGACCATGTTACTTTTCTCGGCGACCTGAAAGACAGTGGCGTTGGCTACCAGGCGTCTGATGTCACGTCCTGATTCTGGATTCGCCAGGATGCCTACAACGGATTCACGCTCGCATGTACCTTCCATCGCAGGCACCTTATGCTCAGGTTAACGTCCTATAATCGTATCAAGGAGAAGTCATATGTCAAAGCATCCCCCTGATTATTGAATCGGAATTGGGGACACTCAAAATTGAGTGTCCCTTTTGGGTGTCCCCAAGCCCACATCCTCTCTCCCTGGAAGTTTCAGCAGGTAGATAGACACGCCGCAGGCTATAAACAAGAGCACCCACCGAACCCAGATTGTATCAATTAGATAAAATGCCGAGAGTGAAATGCTGGCCCAAACCAGAGCGATTGCTTTGACTTTGCTGGCGCGTGTCATCCCTTGCCCATTGATGAAGGGACGAACGATTGGTCCTAAATGCGCGTGGTCCAATAGCCCATTGTAGAACTGTTCAGAGCTGCGGGCGAAGCAGGCTAGCGCTAGCAGAAGAAAAGGGACGGTTGGTAGTACGGGCAGGAAGATACCGAGTACTCCCAGGGCCGCTGCAAGAAGGCCTGAGATCAGTAGCGTCCAGCGAAGTGCCGGGTTGATTGATTTGAATTTTGTTTGAGAAGAAGTCATCACTATGTTTTGAAGCATACCGTGGCTTGAGACTTTATTCCATAGTCGGAATTGGGGACACTCAAAATTGAGTGTCCCTTTTGAGTGTCCCCAGGATTTAGGATATGTGAGGAGGTTTTCTATATTGGGTGGAACTTTTGGCTACAGAAAACAGGTAGCAGCATACTAAGCAAACAATATGCTGTTGTTGCATTGATTCGTAATCCCATCTCCTTGCTGACAGGATGTTAGAATGGGCATTATGCCCCCGCAAGTGTTCCCGTTAATGGGGATATCCCACGCTTAACCTTGTCGTCATATCGCTGTGCCAGGCCCAAAATTGTTACTCCGACATATATTTTGACGCTGTTTGATCCATATAACAGGCGTTTTTCTTGGCATAACATTTGCGATGAGTCAGGTGTCACACAATGTCGTTTGATTATTTCCGTATGTAGGGTGCTGTCTTCCTCTTCATGAACATGTTGATTGGTAAGTTATGGACCAACTGTTAGCATATCTGGCTCTAGCCATCTTGAATGGTGCGCTTTTGTTTGTCTTGATTAAGTTTGTTCTTTTTTGGGCGTCAAAAAAGGATTGACTCGAACTTAACTATGTTTGACCTGGGAGGTTTTATGAAAGGACTAAAAACGATTCTTGCGCTACTGGTACTGTCGACACTTTTACTCGTACCAACATTTTCAATTGCGGCTGATTTTGACTGGACCAAAGACCTTAATGTCAGAGCCGAGGCCAACCCATCCGAGTTCAGGGCGCAGCTTTCGACCCGGTTTAAGATAGGTGATGCGCAGGTCAAGATCGTTCTTGGCAATGTTGACAGGCCCTCTGATGCCTACATGGTCTTCCGGTTGGGAGAACTCTCCTCCAGGCCAGTAGGCGATGTATTAGACAAATACAGAACAGGAAAGAAGAAAGGCTGGGGAGCTTTGGCAAAAAGTCTGGGCATCAAGCCGGGTTCGCAAGAGTTCCATGCCTTGAAACAGGGAGACAGCTTCGATAGCGGCCAGAGTAAAGGGAAAAAGAAGAAAAAAAAGAATAAGGGGAAAGGCAAAGGGTAGGCCTATAGCTTACAAGAACCTTGCCTGGCGTCTGTTCAAGCCGGGGGCACATACGCTATGTGCCCCCGATTTAAACAATGCAAATTGCATTATTGAAGGAAGAATAACCCACCGTGAAAAAGCCTCAGATTGCTATCCTTCAGGGGAAAACTAATCTAATCGGTCTGAGCACACCACTCACTCGAATGGGGTTCACCGGGGAGTTTTTTTCTGGAATAAAAGCCTTTCAGTTGTCCCTGCAGAAGTCTGTCCCCGATCTACTCCTCGTTGATGTAACGCTGACCGATAAGCATGCTGACAATCTGCTTCTAAGTGGAGAGATCTCAGAGGTATGTCCAGTTTTGCTTGTTGAGAAGAGAGTAGAGGGCTTTCTGCTCTTTGATCGTCAAAATAAACGGAGGCTCCACCTTGTTGACCTCCATGCTTATTTCCTCCAGAACCTCAAGAGCTATTCCCGAAAGAAGCTTCGACTAGCAGTCAAACTACCTTCTCTTCTGTCCCACGAACATTCCTCCCAACATTCTTCCCAACATTCTTCAGTCTCCTGTCTCGGCACTGGTGGAGCCTTTGTAAAAACAGGGCATCCAGCACCTGAAGAAGGACAACTCCTCCAGATAACGATTTCCCTTCTTGGGCATTACGCTGAATTAGATGTTTGTGGCCGGGTGCTCTACAGTGTTTCTCCCTGCCTCGAGAATAACTATATTCAAGGTGTCGGGGTCCGCTTTGAGAAACCTGACAAATCCTCCCTAAAAGTGATCAATGATTACTTGACCTCCTCCCTGCTAGAAGATCCATCAATTATAGGAAGAGCTGCTCAATGCTGACCTCAGAAAAGACTAAAGATGCAACCAGTAAAAGTTTCGTGGAGAGGGTCATCTTTGAGCAAACTATCCGATATAAACCGTTAAATGAAATAATGTTTTCTGGTCTTAGTAGTAATTTAAGTATCGGTGGGCTTTACCTCAGGACAAAATTACCATTGGATATTGATGACACCTTAATGCTCTCGCTTTCTCTTCCATTCCAGGAACAAGGAATTTCAATCTCATGTAATGCAAGGGTCGCATGGACCAATCTTGATAAAAATCGGTTTAAGCCAGATTATGTCTCAGGTGTCGGCTTGCAGTTTTTAAACCTTTTGCATGAAGACTTGTCAACACTAACAACGTTTATAGATACATATGATGTGGAAAAACGAATGAATGTCGTTTGTGCTTGGTGTGGCAAATGCCTAGGAATCCGCAAAGGACCATTTGGAAAAACAAGCCACGGTATCTGCAATCAATGTCGTGAAAGTTTGAACGTGTAGATTAAAAGTGTAAATTCCATCCATTGGATTCCATCCATTGGGGTCGGACCAAGATAACCACCCGTAATTGAAAGAAATAACGACCAAAACCCGATGTTTTATG